>CACZPV010000289.1 GCA_902783065.1 uncultured Ruminococcus sp. | reverse complement strand
GCCGTGGTTTTTACAAGTAGTTTAAAAAATCTTTTCATTGTTTAATTCCTTTCGTCAAAATATAAAATACATTACCATTATATTACAAACATATTATTTTTTCAATATTACAATCTCAATTTATAAACATATTTTATTTTAATTAAAGTTCTTGACAAAATAAAATACAGGTGTTATGATAAGTGTGTTAATGATTGCCAAAGTTACATAAATGTTTTTTTGTTCGCTATCCGGTGATAGTTTCTATTGAAGGAGAAACCGATGATGTTTGAGAAGCAGTATGCACGATTTAACAAATGTTTTTGTGGTTCATGTGATTTTTTCGCATGGACGTTTTCGTCGTGCTTCCCGACAAATGGTTTGTATCAGTAGATTGATTGATATTATCACTTTTTTGACGGGATCTTTTTTGATCTCGTTATTTTTTTTAACAATTTTAAGAGAATATTATTTTTGGAGGTTAGTATTATGATTATTGTACTTAAAGACGGAACAACCAAGGAACAACTGATACTTTTTAAAGCATCACTTGAAGAACAGTATGATGTCAAAGTAAATACATGGCATGGTGTAGGCTCGACTGTTCTTGGTCTTATCGGGGATACGACAGCTGTGGACGAGGACTGGGTAAACGCTCAGGAAATTGTTGAAAATGTCAAGCGTGTGCAGGAACCATATAAAAAAGCTAATCGAAAATTTCATCCGGATAATACAGTTATAGAACTGCCCACAGGTCAGAAAATTGGTGACGGTAACCTTTGTATCATGGCAGGACCCTGTTCTGTAGAATCAGAGGCACAGATTAATTATGTTGCCGAACGAGTAAAAGCATCGGGCGCAGCTTTTCTTCGCGGAGGTGCTTTCAAGCCCAGAACTTCACCATATTCCTTTCAGGGGCTTAAATCAGAAGGTCTGGATCTTCTCAAGGGAGCCAGAAAGGCAACAGGACTTCCGATTGTAACAGAGATTATGAGCAGCGCCCATATTGATATGTTTGAAAGTGTGGATATAATTCAGGTAGGAGCCAGAAATATGCAGAATTTTGAATTGCTTAAACAGCTTGGTAAAATTGACAAACCAATTCTGCTAAAAAGAGGTCTTGCAAATACCATAGAAGAATGGATTATGAGTGCTGAATATATTATGGCGGGCGGAAATGATAAAGTGATTCTTTGTGAAAGAGGAATCAGAACCTATGAAACTGCAACGAGAAACACCCTTGATCTTTCAGCGGTCCCGGTCATCAAGAAACTTTCTCATCTCCCGGTTATTGTAGATCCAAGTCATGCTACGGGTAAATCATGGCTTGTAGAGCAAATGTCGCTGGCAGCAGTAGCAGCAGGTGCAGATGGTCTGATGATCGAAGTTCACAATGACCCCAAACATGCCTTGTCTGACGGTGCACAGTCATTGACACCGGATCAGTTCGATGTTGTTGCTAAGAAAGCATTTGCACTGAAAAAGGCTTATGATGAAATTATGGCATAATACCTGATAAAAAATATAGTTTCTGAGGACTGTTTCCCACAAATTCAAGTTTTCTTTCTGTCAGGAATATTGATACAGGGGCTGTTGTACCGGATGCAACGGTCCCTGTATCATCTTTTAACAGATAAAACTGAATATTGTGAAAAAACATTTTTGTATTGACAAAAACCTGTCGATTGATGTATGATTAAAATGTATTTTTAAAATTTCCGGAGGAATATGATATGATTAAAAGACCGTTTATAACTAAAGAGCAAGCCGCAGAGATTATAAAGAAGTTTCCCACTCCTTTTCATATATATGACGAAAAGTCTATCAGAGAAAATGCCAGAAAACTTAATCAGGCTTTTGCATGGAATAAGGGATTTCGTGAATACTTTGCGGTTAAGGCAACACCAAATCCGTCTATTCTTAAGATACTCAAAGAAGAAGGCTGCGGTACGGACTGCTCATCCTACAGCGAACTGTTGATGAGTAAAAAATGCGGATTTAAAAATCCTGAAATAATGTTTTCTTCCAATGATACCCCGATTGAGGAATTCCGATATGCTAATGAAATCGGAGCTATTATCAATCTGGATGACATCACGCATATTGAAGTACTTGAAAAGGCATGCGGAGTTCCGGAAACAATCTGCTGCCGCTACAATCCGGGCGGAAAATTTGCTATTTCTACCACCATTATGGATAATCCGGGCGATGCTAAGTATGGTATGACAAAAGAGCAGATTATTGAAGCGTATAAGATCCTTAAGACAAAAGGTGCTAAAAAGTTTGGTATTCATGCTTTCCTTGCCAGCAATACTGTATCTAACGAATATTATCCTACACTTGCCAGAATTTTGTTTACGCTTGCAGTTGAAATAAAAGAAGCAGCTGATGTGGAAATAAGTTTTATTAATCTTTCAGGCGGTGTCGGTGTTCCCTATACTCCTGATAAGGAACCTAACGATATTCTTGTGATTGGTGAAGGTGTACATAAAGCTTTCGATGAAATTCTTGTTCCGGCGGGTCTGGGTAATGTGAGCATTTTTACAGAACTTGGCAGATTTATGCTTGCTCCCTATGGTCATCTGGTAACAACCGCTATTCATGAAAAGCATACTCATAAAGAATACATCGGTGTTGATGCCTGTGCAGTTAACCTGATGCGTCCTGCTATGTATGGTGCATATCATCATATTACTGTACTGGGCAAAGAAGATCAGGTTTGTGATCATCTTTACGATGTAACCGGTTCGCTGTGCGAGAATAATGATAAATTTGCTATTGACCGTAAGCTTCCTGAAATAGAAAAGGGTGACATTCTGGTAATTCACGATACTGGCGCACATGGTTTTGCTATGGGTTATAATTATAATGGTAAACTGAAAAGTGCAGAACTTCTTTTAAGAGAAGACGGTTCTGTTGTAGAAATACGCAGAGCAGAAACAGTCGAAGATTATTTTGCAACTCTTGATGGTTTCTGGAATGTTATTGAATAAAAGCGGCTCGCTGCAGTAAGATGTCGAAAGGTTGTCCGCCCGCCGCAGGCGGGCGGACAACTCGCTATAACCAGAAAAGCTTTGAAAAGCGGAGATAATTGTAAAAGTGTAAATAACAAAATCCGCATTTGTAAAGAAAATTCAGACTTTTACAATCGACTAAATTATTTATTAATAAGGAGATGCTGTTAAAATGAAATTAGGAATAGTAGGTCTGCCGAATGTGGGCAAAAGTACATTGTTTAATGCTATTACCAATGCGGGCGCACAGTCTGCCAATTATCCTTTCTGTACGATTGAACCTAACGTCGGAGTGGTAGCAGTACCTGACCAAAGATTGGATAAGCTTGCAGAAATGTATGATCCTGAAAAGTACACCCCTGCAACCATCGAATTTGTTGATATTGCGGGTCTTGTTAAGGGTGCATCAAAAGGTGAAGGATTAGGCAATAAATTTCTTGCTAATATCCGAGAGGTAGATGCTATTGTTCATGTGGTACGCTGCTTTGAAAATGACGATATCATTCATGTTGACGGCAGTATTGATCCTAAAAGAGATATTGATACGATCAATGTCGAGTTGATTCTTTCGGATATTGAAATGCTTGATAGAAGAATTGAAAAAACACAGAAGCTTATTAAGGGTGATAAAAAATATCAGGCAGATCTTGACTTTTTCAAAAGAGTTAAAGAAACTCTTGATGAAGGAAAAGCTGCCCGAAGTGTAGAATGTACCTCTGAAGAATCGGAATTGCTTGCAAGTGTGGCACTTCTGACTAATAAACCGATTATTTATGCTGCTAATCTCAGTGATAACGACTTTAAAAACGGTAAGGTCGAAGGCAACAAATACTTTGATATGGTCAAGGAAATTGCCGACAGCGAACACGCAGCGGTACTTCCTATCTGTGCAGAGATTGAGGCGGACATTTCTGGCATGGAAGATGATGAAAAAGAAATGTTTTTGTCAGAGATGGGATTGGAGCAGTCGGGGCTTGACCGTCTGATAACTGCCTGCTATGATCTTCTGGGACTTATCTCATACCTCACTGCCGGTAAACCGGAGGTCAGAGCATGGACAATCAAAAAAGGCACTAAGGCACCGCAGGCTGCCGGAAAAATACATTCGGATTTTGAACGTGGTTTTATCCGCGCAGAAGTAATTTCTTATGATGATCTGATTGAATGTGGATCTATGGCAGCAGCAAAAGAAAAAGGCCTTGTCAGAAGTGAGGGCAAGGAATATGTAATGAAAGATGGAGATATTGTTTTGTTCAGATTTAATGTATAATTCTGTGCTGTGATTATAATATTAATGATAATTGGTCGGTAATTAAGTAGATTTCTTTCCGCCGTCCGCCGCAGGCGGGCGGCGGAAAAGCATTGTATATATATTTAAAAAAAGTGAAATATGATGTAATTTTCTTTATTTTAGGAAAAAAATTGTGCAAAATTACTTTTACATCGCTTGTTTGTTTAATTATTTCTCTGAAAATTCAGCACTTTAGCATAATGAAAAATATACAATTTTATGATATAATATAAAATAAAATTTGCTACGTTTCTATACATCTGGACGGCAGCAAAATATATATGAAAGGTGATGAGCAAAATGAAACACAGTATCGCAAAAAGAATTTTTTGTGCGGGATTTGCTGTTTTGATGGCAAATTCAGCGCTGATTTCTGTAGCAGCACTTGATCCGGATACGCTATATCCTTTTGATGCAAGCGGCGGCTTTGAAATAGTGGGCAGCATGACTAATTCTGTAGATGGAGAAGGCTACATTCCATTGAGCGATTATGACGGTGACGGTATCTATGAACTGGACATCGACGGTGAAGAACAGTGGGAGGGCTTTGATTTTCAGGTTCGTGCTAAAAACTCACCCAACAGTATCTGGGGAAAAGCTGATACACAATCCGATCAGACTTATTCGGGAGAACCATTCTGGATGGATATTGAAACATATCAGAATCTCCATATTTCTTTTGATACTACAGGCGTTGATTACAATTATTGGCCTGTTACAGTAACAAAAACAACCAAAGAAAGTTTCATCGAGGATGGATTTACTATTGTTGGCGCAATGACAGACTGGGATGAGGATGAAAGTATGAGAATGACGGATCCGGATGGTGACGGCATTTATGAAGGTACTTTTATCTCTACAGCATATGGTGATACTGAATTTTACGTGCAGAGATCGGGAGATCCTGACCATATGTGGGGACAGATGGATGAACAAAGCGGCAACTATATGTATGGTGAAAACTTCAGAATTGAACGGGATGCCGCGAAAACGTATCATGTTTATATTGACACCAACAATCCCGATGCTGCAAAATGGGAAACCTATTATACATCAGGATATGATACTGATTCTTACTTTAGAAAGGGATTTGGTCTGTACGGTACTGCCACCAGTTGGGTAGACGGAGAAGATATAAAAATGACAGATGAGGATAGCGATGGTATTTATACCGGAAGCTTCTACTGTGATTATAACAGCGAAACCGCTTTTTCTATAGGTTTGTATAATGATCATTCAGTATTCTGGGGCATGGAATTCAATAATGATCTTATGCGTGAAGAAACAAAAATGTACGGCGGAAATTATCTGCTGCTTCCGCAAGTAGGAGACAAGATTGATGTTTCTTTCGATACAAGAGATCCTGATCCGGAAAAATGGTCTATCAGCTATACCAGTACTTTTGATAGAAATTATTTCTTAAAAGCCGGATTCGAAGTTTATGGAAATTTTGACGGTGTATCTGATACAACATATGCTATGACTGATGATGATGGCGATGGTGTATATGAAGCTGTTATCAAGCATCCGGGTTACGGTGAGCATAGTTTCCGTATACGCAGATGTGATATGGATTATATGTTCTGGGGACAGAGAGATGCAGATAGCAATTATACTTATCAGAACAGTGATGTAGTTTTCGCAAATGAAAGAGAAGACGAAAAGCTTCATATTTACTTTGATACAACGGGTTCGGATTATTACAAGTGGCCGATTACCTGTGAGGCAGAGCCCCGTGATGAAGTGGATCTTTTTTATGACGGTGTTTACCTTCTTGACAAAGAAAATAATTTCGGTCAGGAACAGGAATATCGTACAGAATTGTATGATGAGGACGAAGATGGTATCTATGAGGCATATATAAATCCGGCTGAAGCGGGAACATATGAATATCTGATCACTCTGGGAAATAGTGACATGTTCTCGTATCGTCTGGACTATATCTGGGGTGCAGCAGATCAGAACGGCAGCTGCTTTGGTAAAGACAAATCAAAACTTTCATATACTACTAAGTATAGAGAAGGTGCCTACATTAAGTTCGATACAAGAAATTCGGATTATCGTCAGTGGAAAGCATGGATAGAACCTCAAAGAGATCCTCAGTCTTTTGAAAAAACTGATGCTTCGTTCGCTGTTTGCGGCGACTTTACCGGATGGCAAAATGATATTATGCTGACAGATCCTGATGGTGATGGTATTTACACAGCTTATGTAAACAGCACAAGACGCGGCGGAAAATACTATGAAGTTCGTACAGCAGGTGATTGGGCGAATGTTTGGAGTGAGGCAGATAGTAACGGTATTACTTACAACAGTAACAGCGGATATCTCAGCATAGTTTTTGACGGTGAACACACATATCGTGTATCTTTTGACACGACTAATCCTGACTATCATTATTGGACAGTAATATCAGAACAGGTTGCGGATGATGATGAAACTGCACCGAACAAGATCTCTGATTTTATATACGAAAAAATCAATAATGATACAGAAATCAGTATCACTGGATATAATTTAAATAATTCAAGACAAACCATGATTATACCCGACTATATTGATGGACTTCCGGTCACAGTGATAGGTGAATATGTATTTAATGGCGGTACGTTTACAAGCGTTCAGCTTCCGTCAAAACTGAAATATATATATTATTCAGCATTTAATGGATGTGAGAATCTTGGAAGTATAGTATTGCCTAAAAGTCTATTGAATGTACAAAGTGAGGCATTTGCATACTGCAGCTCTCTTAATACGGTGATTGTAAAGAATCAGCTGACAATTTTTGGCACAGATTTATTCTATAACGAAATGCTTGAAAACGGCTCTGTTAATATTTATTGTGATCCGGACAGTGATGCTTATCGTTATGCAACGCAGGCAAATTCGTCAGAGGAAAGTGCAGAACGTTTTAATATCTATGCGTTAATGAATAATACATCTGCCGTTTCAGCAGATGTGATTTCTTCCGGTGACCCGGTAGTGATCCGAGGACAATCACAAGGCGGTACAGAAAATAAAACATATCAGTTCTTCTATAAACTGAAAAATGCTAATCAATGGATCAAAGTTGAAAACAGTAATATATCAGATAATAATGCAACCATCGTTCTGAATGATATTGGAACATATGCTGTAAAAGTAATCGCTACAGATGAAAACGGTATTTCAGCACAAAAAGTACTGATATTCGATGTTGTTGAAAAGCTTACAGTAGATGTTTCTTTAAGCGCACAAACAGTTGCACCCGGACAGAAAGTAACTATAAAAGCAACTGCAACAGGTGGTACAGGTACGTATACTTACGAAATTTACGGTAAAAAATCTACAGACAGCAGCTGGAAAAAGATTGGTACCGGCAGTACGGCTGCTTATACTCCGGAAACCGCAGGAACCTATGTCATCAGAGTTTATGTTAAGGACGGCAAGAGTAAAGCTGCTGTCAAAGATCTGTATCTTACGGCTGCGGAGAGTCTGACAAATAATACTACCGTTTCCAAACTTAATTTCGCTGTAGGTGAATCTGTTACTGTCAAAGGCGCAGCAACGGGCGGTACAGCTCCCTATACTTACGAGTTCTATTACAAGAGAAGCACAGTAAGTACATGGACAAAATTCGGTAAAGACGGCGTTGGTACTTTCAAACCTGGTTCAGCAGGTACCTTTACAATTAAAACTTATGTAAAGGACAAAACAGGTAAAGCTTCTGTAAAAGAGTTTACTCTGACTGCAACGGCAGCTCTTACTAATAATACCACAGTATCCAAACTTTATTTCACTGTAGGTGAAACTGTTACTGTCAAGGGTGCAGCGACCGGCGGTACTGCTCCGTATACTTACGAATTTTATTACAAGAGAAGTACAGTCAATAACTGGACAAGATTTGATAAAAATGGCAGCGGCACTTTCAAACCAGGTTCGGCAGGTACATTTACAATTAAGACTTACGTAAAAGACAGTACGGGTAAAGCATCTGTAAAAGAATTTACCCTGACTGCAACAGCAGCAGCAACTGCACTCACTAATAATACGACTGTAACGAAAACAGACTTTAATGTTGGTGAAGCAATTACTGTCAAAGGCGCAGCAACCGGCGGTACAGCTCCGTATACTTATGAGTTCTATTACAAGAGAAGCACTGTAAGTACATGGACAAAATTCGGTAAAGACGGTGTTGGTGCTTTCCAGCCCGGCTCAGCAGGTACTTTTACTATAAAGACTTATGTAAAAGATAGTACTGGAAAAGCATCTGTAAAAGAATTTACACTGACCGCAACAACTGCACTCACTAATAATACGACTGTAACGAAAACTGACTTTAATGTGGGAGAAGCAATTACTGTCAAAGGCGCAGCAGTCGGCGGAACTGCTCCGTATACTTATGAGTTTTATTATAAGAGAAGCACTGTAAGTACATGGACAAAATTCGGTAAAGACGGTGTTGGTACTTTCCAGCCCGGCTCAGCAGGTACATTTACAATCAAGACTTACGTAAAAGATAGTACTGGAAAAGCATCTGTAAAAGAATTTACACTTACTGCAAAATAAAATATACCGTTTTGTAAAAATGAATGAGATTTTTACAAATATCATCGGCAGAGCGTTGTCTGATTTGTCAGGCAACGCTCTGCTTTACTATAGACCTGAATCCGTGAAACTCAATTATAACTGCTGTTAAATATACAGTAATGTTGCGTTATTTATACTAATATTCGATAAGAAGCTTTAAAATAGATTTGAGTGTTAAAGTATTGTATCGAATATTAGTATTATACATTATCACTAATTCAGGTGCTCACCCCTAAGGTGCAGCTTTTCTGCCCATCTCCCGTCCACTTCCCAAAAGAAAGGGGGGACAATTTAAGGAATGCTGCCGGTTGTTTATTGAGAAATAGTATAAATTCCACGCAGATTCCTAATAATTTCCATACAGCTTCCAAAAACAAAGCATATAATACAAACATCAAAACAAACAGATTACATGAACGGAGGTTTTATTATGTTGAAAAAAACATTAGCAATAGCAATTACAGTATTTATGATTTGTTCCTTGGCAGCCTGCTCGAAAAATGTATCTGACGGCGATGCAAGCAATACGACTTCAGCCGTTTCTACAGATGCAGCTGTATCACTTGATGACACTTCAGTAAACCTTCAAAGTGAAAATACATCGGATACAGTACAATCAAGTGCCCAAACCGTAAGCTATACGGTAAATACAAATGGACATCTTGATACCAGTGATCTGTTCACTGACCGTGATCTGAATCAGACCGCAGATACTTCTTCAGCAAAGACGGTCTCTGTGGCTGACGGACAAACAATTAATATAACAGAAGAAGGTGTCTATATCATCACGGGAACAGCTTCTGATTGTACAATAAGAGTAGAAGCCGATAAACAAGCAAAAGTACAGCTTGTACTGGATGGTGTGAATATTAACAATGCCAGTGCTCCTGCTATCTATGTGGTATCTGCTGATAAGTGCTTTATCACGACAACTGACAGTGAAAATACGCTTTCTGTTACAGGTACTTTTACCGCAGACGGAGATACCAATACGGATGCTGTTATTTTTTCAAAGGATGATATTGTACTTAACGGTACCGGTACACTTACAATTGTATCTTCACAGGGTAATGGTATTTCCGGCAAGGATGATATCAAAATAACCGGAGGTACTTATAACATTACAAGTGCCAAAGACAGTATTGAAGCTAATGATTCAATCGCTGTATGCAGCGGTGATTTTACAATCAATTCCTCAAAAGATGGGCTTCACAGTGAAAATAAAGATGATGATACTGTTGGCTGGATATATATTTGCGGAGGTACATTCAATATTACAGCAGCAAGTGATGCTGTTCAGGCAACAACCGCGGCACAGATTGACGGCGGTACTTTTACAATTACAGGATCCGAGGGAATTGAAGCGACTTATGTTCAGATTAATGATGGTACAATCAATATTGCAGCCGCTGATGACGGTATTAACGGGGCGCAAAAGAGCAGTTCCTATTCAACACCCACTATTGAAATTAACGGCGGAAGTATCACTATCGTAATGGGACAGGGAGATACAGATGCGATAGATGCCAACGGTGATATTATTGTAAACGGCGGTACAATTGATATAACTGCTCAGATGTCCTCTTTCGATTATGATGGAACGGCGCAGTATAATGGCGGAACAATTATTATCAATGGTACACAGGTTGATTCCATCCCTCAGTCCATGATGGGCGGCAGAGGCGGTATGAACGGCGGATTTGGCGGCAGAGGAAGATAATAAACCAGGTATATCCGTCAGTGAAAAAGTTATCAAATAAATTTGATAAAAACGTCAGCTTCTGAAAACCAGTTTTCAGAGAAGGCTAATATTCACAAGAAAGGAAATGATTATTATGAAAAGCAAAAAATCAGTCATCATTACAGCCGTTCTTGCTGCATCAATGATCGCAGGAAGCTCATTGACTGCATTAGCGGCGGAAAGCACTGTCTCTGTATCTGATAATCCCTCTGTTTCTCAAAGCCAGAGTCAAGATACAGAAAAGAAGTCCGTTTCTTCTACGGACAGCAGCAAAACAACGGATGAATCGTCTTCTTCAGCAGGCAAAAAGACCAGACCGGCTAACAGTACAAAGCTCAGAAAAGGTCATCGTAAACAAAAATCTGCATCTCAGGAAACTGACGGAAGTCAGACAGACATAAAGACCCGCAGAGAAAAAATACAGAGTATTGACGGAGTAAATTCCGGCGCGGATTCATCAGCTGATAATGGTTCTGCCGAGAAAAAGGCTTTCAGAAAAGGTAAAGGTTTACGTAAATCAAAAACTGTTTCTGAAGGGGAGTCAGGCAGCACAGAGGATAAAAGCGTAGTAAAAAAATCTGATAACAGCACTCAGACTCCTTCAGGTGCAGCAGAGTAAGTGATAATTAGTAATTATCGAATCGCTGGTTAATGAATTAATTAATCAGCGATTCTTAGTATTCCTATGTTATTTTAACAGGTAAAGTGAAGCATGAAGGATATTTATAAAATTTAAAAAAACCGCATATTGCTACTATGAAAAAAGCCATTTTTAATATATAATAATGGTATCAATAAAAGGCAGGAGCGGATGACAATGGCAAAAATACTGATAGCAGATGACGAACCGGATATTGTAGAACTAGTAAAGCGATATGCTCTTCGTGAAGGGTATGAAGTTAAATCTGTAGATGACGGTGCACAGGCAATTGAAATCTGTAAGGACGAAGATTTTGATATTATTATAATGGATGTTATGATGCCTGATACAGACGGATTTACGGCAAGTAAAAAAATTCATGAGAAAAAAGATATTCCGATACTTATGCTGTCAGCAAGAGGCTCGGAATACGATAAGCTGTTCGGTTTTGAATCAGGTGTAGACGATTATGTAACCAAGCCTTTTTCACCAAAGGAACTGATGGCAAGAATCAATGTTATTATCAGAAGACATTCTGTTTCTGCGTCAAAGAATGATGGCAGGCTTTCATGCGGAGGAATCGCTGTTGATACACTCGGACATGAGGTCTGGATAGATGGAGAAAAAGCCGAACTGACTGCCAAGGAATATGGGATTCTTTTGTATCTGATGCAAAATAAAGGAATTGTCCTCTCAAGAGATAAGATTCTTAGTGAAGTATGGGGATATGATTATTTCGGAGATGACAGAACAGTTGACTGGCAGATTAAGCTTTTACGTGGAAAACTTGGCAAATACAGAGATTTCATCCATACCATAAGAGGGGTGGGATATAAATTTGAAGGTTAAGCGGAGATCTTTTAAAATAAAACTTTGGCTTTATTTTGTATTATTCACAGCATTTATATTTACCATATTATGGCTGCTGCAAACGGTATTTATACAGAATTTCTATAATGACATGCTTATCAGCAATACTAAAAAAGCCGCAGAAAAGATAATTTCAAGCTGTGGGGAAGAAAATTTCAGTGATATTATTGATGACTTATCACTGAATAATTCCATTCTTGTTTATATTACGGACAGTGATGGTAACATTATATATATTTCTGATCAGTTCAAGGGATTGTCTATGAAGAATCATGGTAAACTGACAGAGGAAAAAAACGAAAATCCGTTTGGGAAATATTTGGGTGAAGGAGGCAGACACAAAGGAGAATACAGGAGTTTACCTGATGGATTTAACGAATTTCTGGAAGCGCTTGAGGAATCAGATAGCAAAATTTATGAAAATATAGCAGACGGACTTTATACATATGGTACGTATATTGATTCAGGTGACGAGGAAAAGAATGTTCTGTATATAAGCACTACACTTGATGCAGTGGGTCCGGCTGTTGATATTATCCGTGTACAGCTTATATGGGGAACGGTTATTTCATTGATTACCGCATTTATACTGGCATGGTTTATAGCAAGAGGATTTGCCCGTCCGGTAGCAAAACTGACAGAAAAAGCGGAGCATATCGGAGAGGATGACTTTCCAGAGGACTTTAAAAAAGGGTTTTGTTCAGAATTGGATGAGTTGATTGACGTTTTGGATGAAACCTCTGATAAGCTCAAAAAATCAAGGGGATTTCAGAGAGAATTGCTGGCTAATGTATCGCACGATTTGCGTACACCACTGACGATGATCAAGGGTTACGCTGAAATGATAAGAGATATTTCCCGTACAGACGAGCAGCAGTGCAATGAGGATGTAGAGGTAATCGTACGGGAGTCAGACAGGCTTTCGGCTATGGTAAATGAAATTCTTGAGTATTCCGAAATGCAGAGTGCAGAACGTAAACCGGAATTTGAAACGGTTGATTTTAGCTCTGTAGTAAAAAGAGTATGTGGGAATTTTGAAAGTCTTTACAGCAGAGAAAACGGTCATATTGAAACAGATATTACTGAGAATATTAATATCAGCGGTAATGCCGGAAGATTAGAACGAGCAGTTTATAATCTCATTGATAACGCTGTGAGGCATAACGGAGAAAGTAAACGAATAAATGTTACACTACGAAAAGAAAACGAACAGGCAAAGCTGTATATAACTGATCATGGAAACGGTATTCCTCAGGAAGAAATAAATAATATATGGGACAGATATTACACTTATCGTCAGAGAAATCGAAAAGGTGTTTCCGGACTGGGTTTGGCAATTGTTAAACAAATTATCGAACTGCACGGGGGCAGCTGTGATGTACGCAGTATAGTAGGAAAAGGAAGTACATTTGTTATAACAATTAACATCTCTTAGTATATCGTTTAGTTATAAAATAACAAAATATACTATTTGTATTATTGTGCTTTGCATACTCAAAGTGCTCACTTTTAACTGCTTTATTCAAAAAAAGGCTTTTGTCAGAATTTTTTCGCCGCCCGTCTACGTCGGGCGGCGAAAAAACATTAAATTTAGCCGAAGCGCTGATTCAGCTTCGTAGTATTGGTCAGGAAAGATTAAATTACTAAAAAATGAGGCGCAGCATAAGCAGAATATTTCGCCCATACTGTGTATGTATTATGATCTCTGTTTTTTACAATCAGCTATTTATTTATTTTGGAACTCCGTCTGTATACAAGAGTAATGATAAACAATGCTGCAGTTATTACGGATATTACAATAATAATTATATTTTCCTGACATGTAAGAACCGAACTGAAATCCTATGATACTGATTGTGAGGAGATTTCTTCGCTGTTTTGCAGGCTTTCGGACGTTTTTGAAGAATTTTCGCTGCCGGAGTTTTCGGATGATTCATTTTTTACAGTTTGGTCGGGACTGCTTTCAACAGAAACTGAGGACTTATTGTTTATGCCTG
>CACZPV010000288.1 GCA_902783065.1 uncultured Ruminococcus sp. | reverse complement strand
GACCGGCTTGTATCGGAATGTCAGATGACACAAAGCCTTGGAAGCAGTATGAATACCGGTGATAACGGTATTACCAAAGTAATTGACCTTTGGTGTGACAATGTCAGCTCAATTGCCGAGAACGAAAACGGAAAAGTGAATATCAGAGGAAAAATCAACTTTTGTATGCTTGCACTTGACCGTGAAGGTATTCCTTTTTGCACCGAAAAAGGGGCAGATTTCAGTTTTTCTCCTGAAACTGAGGAAATTTGCGGCAGAACCAATGCCAGACATGACATTACAGTTCCGAATATCAGTTACCGCATCACGGATGACAATAATGTAGAAATCAAAGCTGAAATACGGCTTCGTGCTGCTGTCTACGAAACCTGTATAAAAAAATGTGTGGTTGATGTACAGGCCAGCGAGGACAAATTGAGAGAAAAGGACAAAACAGCGGCATTAACCATTTATTATGCAGATGAGGGAGAAAGTCTGTGGAATATTGCACGTTTGTACTGCACTTCTGTTGAAGCAGTCAGGCTTGAAAATCATATGACAGATGATGTGATACAGGCACGCAGTATGGTATTGATTCCGATGTAAAGAATAATTAGTCTGCTAAAGGCAGATATAAAAAGTTGGTACAGGTGTAAGGGAGGCAGTATATAATGGAAGGCATTAATATATACAACGATATTGCAAGACGAACGGGGGGAGATATTTACCTCGGAATCGTTGGTCCGGTCAGGACAGGTAAATCAACTTTTATCAAGCGTTTTATGGATACTCTTGTGATTCCCAATATTGAAAATGAATCCAGAAAAGAACGTGCTACCGATGAGCTTCCTCAATCCTCAGCGGGCAGAACCATAATGACAACCGAGCCGAAATTCATTCCGGAGGATGCTGTAGAGGTAAAACTGGACGGGGTGTCAAGTTTCCGGGTACGGATGATTGATTGTGTAGGATATATTGTTCCGAGTGCAATCGGGTATATTGAGGACGAGGCGCCGCGAATGGTAAAAACCCCATGGTTTGATGATGCCATTCCATTTAATATGGCGGCTGAAATCGGTACAAAAAAGGTAATTACAGATCATTCTACTATCGGACTTGTAGTAACAACGGACGGAAGTATCAGCGATATCGACAGGGAAGAATATGCTGAAGCCGAAGAACGTGTTATAAATGAACTGAAAGAGATCAATAAACCATTTATTGTTCTCCTTAATGCCACAGATCCGAAGTCAGAGCAAACTTTGCAGTTAGCAAAGGAAATGAGCGAAAAGTATCATGTCCCCGTTGAGCCTGTAAGCTGTATGGATCTTGACGAAAACGAAATAAAGAGAATACTTGCCCGTATTTTGTTTGAATTTCCGATTAAGGAGATCAAGGTGGATATGCCGAAGTGGGTATCTTCTCTTGAGCAGGAGCATTGGCTTCGCAGTGCCGTATTCGGTACGATTCAGTCAGCGGCTCAATCGGCAGAACGCATCAGAGAGGTTGCAGATATTGCTGATAAAATAAGAGGATGTGAATATATTACTAATGCATAAACATCTGCCGCAGATCTCGGTACCGGAAAAGCAAGAATCAAAGTTGAATTGAACGAATCCCTTTTCTATAAAGTTCTCGGGGAAAAGACGGGGCTTGAAATCAATGACGAAGGCGGTTTGCTTGATGCCATGATGGAGCTTTCAAGAATGAAAAAGGATTTTGAACGTGTAATTCAGGCTTATAATGATGTTGACGAAACCGGATATGGTATAGTGATGCCTTCCATGGATGAGCTGACACTAGAAGAACCGGAGATAATAAAGCAAGGCGGCAGATATGGTATTCGTCTGCGGGCAAATGCTCCTTCAGTTCATATGATGAAAACAACGATCAAAACAGAAATAACTCCGATTGTAGGTTCGGAACAGCAGTCGGAAGAACTGGTAGAGTATCTGATGAAGGAATTTGAGGAAGACCCATCCAGAATCTGGGAATCAAATATCTTCGGAAAATCCCTGCACGAACTTGTAAACGAAGGACTTCATAATAAGCTGTACCGTATGCCTGCTGATGCAAGAAATAAGGTTCGTGAAACAATTGAACGTATCATAAATGACGGTTGTAACGGTTTGATATGCATTATTCTTTAGTATGATAAAAATAATACTGACGTAAAAAGTGCACACCCGCACCCATTTAGGCTAAAACAATTATATCAGTCGTCCGGTGGCTCGCCGGGTACACTTCAAAGAGGAAAACCACAAGAAGGAGTTGCCCTCTTAAGGTTTTCCCCTTTGACAATCCCTTTTCCTTAACACCCTTACAACCGTCGCTGCCAGCGTGACGCTGGACCCTTACCAATACCCAATGCCACATTGACTAAAGCAAATTCATCAGTCGTCAACTTTCTCGGTTCAGTATAAGTTGAATTAATAAAAATTTAAGTTCAGTTTTTTTAGGAAAGGGGTCTGGGGGATAACCCTTTGTTTTCAAACAAAGGGTTTCCCCCAGAAAAATGCGTTTGGCTCCGGCGGCTCGCCGGGTGGCGTGCGCAGTACGACCGCAGCCGGAATAAGATAAAACCATAAGGTCTTTTTATGCTCCATCAAGTCGATTTCACGGATTCAGTTCAGGGCACATATCAGAGTAATTGATCAGGGAAGTTACTTTTTCCACTCGCTTCAGCTTACGGCTTTTGTCATAAGAGTAAGCATTAAACCGAATAGGGGGAAGGCGGAATCCTTTGTCAATAGACATCTTTTCAAATTCCTCCCGTACCCTTGTTTTTCTGTCATCGTCAATATCGGCAAAAATCTGTATTGAACCGTCAGGCATCTGCTGGATACGGTAATCCGTAATTTCTCCCGAAAATAGAATACACCGCCGGATAAAGTCAGGGAAGATCTTGACGATCTGACCGTCATTACCTTCCATTTCAAATATATCGTCCTCTCTGCCCTCAATTTTTTCCAGAGCTGTATAAACACAGCCGCATGGACAGGTGTTTTTTTTCTCCACCAATACATCATTCAAACGATAACGAATGATTGGCTGAGAGGTTCGTTCAAAGTCTGTTATAATTGGAATAAATCTTTTATCATCAAGATATTCCTTTTCAATATGTACAATATCTTCATTAAGATGGAGTGTACCGTAACGGCAGGTAGCAGCCAGACATCCCTCCGTACATTGATACACCTGATGAATGACATCTGTCCCGAAAGCTGACCTGAGAATTTTCTCATCTTCTTTTTCCAGTACCTCGGCAATGGAGATAACTGTTTCGGGATGAACAGATAAGCGTCCCTGATTAATTTCTTCGGCAATCATCAGAAGCAAAGATGGTTGAGCAACAATAATATCGGCATCAAAATTATTAAGTTTTTTCAAATTTTCTGATAGATCAGCGTATATATCAAAAAATTCAAAATGTATATTGCGGGAACCCACCGATTCGTAAAGATTGCTGTTTGCCCGCATGAAAAAAGCAACATTATATTTCGCAGCAATTCCTCTTTTTAGAAATTTTGCCAATACAAAACCAGCCCATTTTTCTTTTTCAGTGTTTTCTACCAGAAAAATTCCACGGCTGTAAGAGGTTCCCGAACTAAGTCCTACTGTTATGTTATGCAGTTCAGGAGAAAATGATCTCGTTCGTTCTGAATCAATGGCAAAAGCCGCTGCATCATCTTTGTTTATTCCCACAGTATTGATAATATCAAAATTATCCATCATGATTTTTTTATCAATTACCGGAAAATCCTGTAATTCTTTATTCCTGTATATGTGGTAAAAAAGAGATTTCTCAGTAATAAGGCGAAGATGTGAACGTATTTTTTTTTGCTGAAATTCCGTCAGCTCTTTTCTTGAATGAAACCGGCGGTATCGGAATGTCAGATAATATTTGAGTATAGAAAGTTTATTGCTCATATGTTTTTTCCTCCGCAGCACCATGTGAATAAATAATTTTTATTTCCGGATGTTTTCGTGAAAACCGTTCCAACGTTCTGATACATTGTGCATATTTCCGGTAATCGTCCTGTATAAGTTTTGGGATAAAACGCATTTTGCTGACCCATTTTGTCAGATCCTTTCCCCAGCAGGCATCTGCTGCCAGCAGTAAACTATATTCTGGTATCCACAGTCCCATCTGACCGTCAGCATGACCGCTGAGGTCAATACCTATCAGTGATCCATCGCCGAAGATGTCATAAACTTTTTTGAAATATCCGTCAAATATCGTGCTTCCGCTGTAAGGTTTCACAGCACGATAGTTGACCCCTTGTCTTGGAACCATGTTTTTGAATACAAGATCAAAGGCATTTCCGGTCAGCAGACTGTTAAGTACTCCGGCAGTTGAGATAAGTTCATAATCTTGAAAATAAACCAGTCCGGCAATATGATCGGGATGAGCATGGGACAGAATAATTGTATTGATGCTTCCGGGGTCAATATTGTCATATTTAAGCTTTGTGATTATAGTATCATTTTCATTCACGTAAGTACGGTTAAGTGTATTATAGATTTTTGAAACAATACCATTCTGATAGATCAGCGGTGAATAGCCTGTATCATAAAGAATATTTCCATATGTATCATGCTCAATCAGAACGGAAAGTGCAGGAAACTTTCTTATTTCTTTCTGATAACTCCGGAAAACATGACTAAGCTGGTTGACACAATATCCGCAGGAATATAATCTTATTTTATTAATTTTCTTTTTTCCAGTTTCCATAGTCAGTAATTCCTTCCGAAAGAGTTTTGATTGGCTGGTATCCGAGTTTGCTGATTGCTTTTGTGATATCAAGTGTTTGTGAAAATGCCAGTGTACAAACGGTATATCTTGTCAGAGCCGGTTCGCCGGGTTTATTCTTTTTTCGGTAGTTTTTTTCAAGAATGCATGCAATTCGGTAAACAGGGCTGAATGGAAGTTTTAAATATTTCGGTTTTTCTCCTACAGCAGCAAGAAACATTTCCAGTATTTTCTGAAATTCCATTGGCTCGCCGTTCGTAATATTAAAGACTTCGCCGTTGATATTTTCTGCTTTTGATGCCAGAACGCAGGCATATGCCACATTTTCCACGCAGGTGATATCAACATAATTTTTACCGCCGTTGAAAAGAGGAATACCAATTTTTCCGTTTGCTGCAAGAATACGGGGAATCAGGCTTGTGTCTCCGATTCCGAACAAACCTCTCGGGCGGAGTATAACAGTATAAAGACCGATGCTGTGATATTTACGAATAATTTTTTCCGCAAGAATTTTGGATCTGATATAATAATTCAGATCATTATTTTCGTCAAAATCATTTTCTTTAATATTGAATCGGTCTTTCATTCCTGAATAAATACTTGGAGATGAAATATATACTAATCTTTCAATACCATTTTCAATACAAAGTTTACAGATGTTTTCGGTACCTTCTACGTTAATATTCCGGAAATCTTCCCATTTTCCCCATACAGTAGACAAAGCTCCGGCATGAATCACGCAGTCAATGTTTTTAAAATAGGGGGCAACGGTGTTTTTATCGGTGAAATCGCCCTTGCAAAAAACAGCGCCTTGTTTTTCAAGTTCTTTACCCGCTGTTTCATTTCTGCCAAGGGCATAGACAGTGCATCCGTCTTTCAGAAGCTGCTGTACAAGATATTTTCCAAGAAAGCCGGTGGCTCCTGTTACAAGTATTTTTTTCATAAAAACCTCCTTAAACTAATACTTCAATCCGTACCTATATACTAAAAAGCGTAGCCGAGATGCATTTTTCTGGGCATAACCCTTTGTTTAAAAACAAAGGGTTATGCCCCAGTCCCCTTTCCTAAAAAACTGAAACTTTAATTTTATTAATTCAATTTTTTATGTATCAATAAAAGCTGACGACTGAAATAATGTTGAAACTGTGGCTAGCTGTGGGTATTAAACTGACAGCGGCGGCACGCCGCCCAGCGTCACGCTG
>CACZPV010000287.1 GCA_902783065.1 uncultured Ruminococcus sp. | reverse complement strand
GCGGTATAATGCATTTCCCACGTTCTTATCTGTATTTCAAAGGGGATTCCCTCCTTACCGATTACGGTTGTATGCAGCGATTGATACATATTCGGTTTCGGAGTAGAAATGTAGTCCTTGAACCGGTTTGGCAAAGGCTTAAAAACATCATGTACAACACCAAGAACATTATAGCAGTCTGCAACACTGTCCACAATAACCCTGACAGCAAAGATATCATAGATCTGATCCATGGTTCTTCCCTTCATAAAGGTCTTTTTGTAGATACCATGTATACTTTTTACTCTGCCCTCGATATATACATTGCTGATCTCATCCTTGAGCCTGTCATACAGCTGCTGTTTGATATCAGCTACAAAATTCAGTCTGTCCTTGCTTTTGAGAGCAAGCTGTTTTTCAATTTCACTGTAACCTATAGGGTCAAGATAACGAATCGAAAGATCTTCCAGTTCTTCCTTGATTGCACGAATACCAAGCCTGTGAGCGATAGGAGCATACACTTCCATTACTTCCAGCGCTTTATCACGGCGGTGCTGTTCCTTCATACATTCAATGGTACGCATATTATGCAGTCTGTCTGCCAGTTTTATTATTATAACTCTGATATCGTTAGACATTGCAATCAGCATTTTACGGATGTTTTCAGCCTGCTGTTCTTCTCTTGAAGAATACGGAATCTTTCCCAGTTTAGTTACACCGTCAATCAGATTAGCAATTTCCGAGCCAAACATCTTCGTAACTTCCTGCAAAGTGATCGGTGTGTCCTCCACCACATCATGCAGCAGTGCCGCAGCAAGACACTCGCTGTCCATCCCCAATTCACACAGAATACAGGCTACGGTCGTCGGATGAAGAATATAGGGAATCCCCGACGCTCGCCTTTGATCGCCGTGCATATTCTCTGCCAGATTGTACGCTTTTTCGATCAGTTCAAAATTATAACCATGGTCATTCTTCTTCATTAACTCAACCAGTTCATGGTAATCCTGATAATATTTGGGTTTATCGGGCATTTCCTATCTCCTCCTCCAATTTTCTGTAGATCTCTGATTTTCTGAGGTCTGTTTTTCCTTCGACCTCACACATATTGATAAAAAGAACATCCGCATCTCTTGTATACTCAATAAAATGCAGTTCGTTCATAATATCCAGTATCATCATCAGTTTAAAAACGCTGATTTTGTTTTCCATTCTGAAACAAAGTGAATCCACGGTATATCTGGTTTTTCCATTATTTTTAAGATACAGGTATACTGCTGCAAATTCGTTTCTGTCAGGAAAATGGTCATGTTTTTCTTTTTTAAATATTCCTTTGTTGTATAGTTCATAATCCTGAAGTCCATACATTGCAGATTCCGTATCATAACCGCTGATACGGATATCTTTTACTGTAAACGAAAGACTTTCTTTTCCGAGATAAAAATTTTTTTCTATGTTGACTGCAAAATCCAGCAAATCTCCTTCGTCGTATGGAAAATCCTCCGGTGTTGTAGAAAAGCACATCAGATTCAGCCGGGAATTACCTCTCGAAACAGCTAACTTCAGATGCTTTCCTCCGCCAACAGGCATAATTCTTTCAAGTTTCATATTGATCAGACCAAAAACCGGCTTAGGATTCTGGCAGCCGAAGGGTTCAAAACGTTTGAGCTGGCTGACCATATCCAGTACTATTGAATCAGGATTAAGCTTACAGTCCAGATTTAATTTATAAAGCGGCATATACGGAAGTTTATTTGCATACTGGTTAACGGCATAAATAAAAGATTCAATATTTTCTTTTTTTATGCTGAATCCAACCGCCATCGGATGTCCGCCGTATTTTTCCAGCAGATCGGAACAGGCAAAAACAGCATCTACCAGTGAAAATCCGGCTACACTTCTTCCGGATCCCTTACAGACTTCCCCGTCTTCTGAAATAATAACAGACGGCTTTCCGTATTTTTCTGTAATACGTGAAGATACAATTCCGATAACACCTGCATTCCAATTATCCGAATGAAGAACGATAACTCTGTTATGAGTAATGGCAGGATCTTTTTTTATAAGATCTTCTATATCCTTAACAATACTGCCCTCTATACTTTGCCTTTCGCTGTTAAGAGAGCAAAGCTCCTCTGCTTTCCGGGAAGCTACATCTTCATCTTCTGTAAGAAACAGCTCCAACGCATCATAAGGTGAACCAAGTCTGCCTGCCGCATTTATCCTCGGTCCAAGTTTAAACCCGATTGCACCGGAACTTATTTCAGAAACACCTGCTCTTTCGATAAGCTCTGAAAGACCGGGACGTTCAGTATTTTGTAATGCAAAAATACCGGATTTCACAATTTTACGGTTTTCTCCTGTCAGAGGAACAATATCCGCCACTGTCCCCATCGCTGCAAGGTCGGAATAATTCTCAATAATTGTATAATTATTATCATCCAGTGCATATATCAGCTTAAGAGCAAGACCGGCTCCGGAATAATCCACATATTTATAAGTTTCATCATTTCTATGGGGATTTACAACTGCAATCGCTTCAGGCAGAATATCAAGCGGTTTATGGTGATCGGTAACAATAACATCAATTCCAAGTGTATTCGCATAATTTATTTCATCAATTGCAGAAATTCCGTTATCCACCGTTACGATCAGGTTAACACCTGCTTCTTTAAGTTTTTTTACAGCGCTCCTGTTCATTCCGTATCCTTCGGAATTTCTGTCAGGAATATAAAAAATTACATCTGCAAACACCGACTCCAGATACGAATACAAAATGGCGGTAGAAGTAACTCCGTCACAGTCATAATCTCCGTAAACACAAATTTTTTCTTCATTATCAATGGCATCTCTGATTCTGTCAACTGCAATGTCCATATCTTTGATCAGCATCGGGTCATCAAGTTCATTCGTTTGAGAAAAAAACTGTTCTATATCCTCCGGCACGGTTATTCCCCTGATCGTCAGAAGCATACAAGTAAAAACCGGAAGTCCGTAAAGTGTATTCAGTTTTCGAACCATATCCTTATCAAGATCCGAAACCGCCCATTTTTTCATTAAAGCACCGCCTTGTTCATAGATACATCACAGATCATGCGAACATTCGCAGCCTATTTCAACGGTTTGCTCACAAAAACACACAATCTGAT
>CACZPV010000286.1 GCA_902783065.1 uncultured Ruminococcus sp. | reverse complement strand
TATTCTGGATGAACCGAGCATCGGACTTCATCAGAGAGATAATGATAAACTTATTAATACACTAAAAAATTTGCGGGATCTCGGCAATACAGTTGTGGTTGTCGAACATGACGAAGATACCATGTATGCTGCTGATCATATAATTGATATCGGTCCGGGAGCAGGTATTCACGGCGGCGAATTGGTCTGCGCGGGTAATATTGCTGAGATAAAAGCCTGTGATCGTTCCGAAACCGGAATGTACCTCAGCAAGAAGAAATATATTCCTGTACCTTCCGTCAGAAGAAAGGGCAATGGTGCCGTTCTTTCTGTAAAAGGTGCATATCAGAATAATCTTAAAAAGATCAATGTTGATTTTCCGCTTGGAAAGTTTATCTGCGTAACCGGTGTATCCGGTTCAGGAAAATCCTCATTGGTTAATGAAATTCTTTATAAACAGCTTGCATCCGATCTGAATAATGCCAGACCTGTTCCTGTAAAATGCAAACAGATTACAGGAGTGGAAAATCTTGATAAAGTTATTGATATAAACCAGTCACCTATCGGAAGAACTCCCCGATCTAACCCTGCTACTTATACGGGTGTATTTACAGATATACGGGAACTTTTTGCTTCCACTAATGAAGCAAAGATGAGAGGATATAATTCAGGCAGATTTTCGTTTAATGTTAAAGGCGGCCGGTGTGAAGCCTGCCAGGGAGATGGAATTATAAAAATTGAAATGCACTTTCTCCCTGACGTATATGTTCCCTGTGAAGTGTGCGGAGGAAAACGCTACTCCAGAGAAACACTTGAGGTGAAATATAAAGGCAAATCAATTTATGATGTGTTGGAAATGACTGTAGAAGAAGGCTGTGTTTTCTTCGAGAATCAGCAGAGAATATATAATAAGCTAAAGACACTGAAAGATGTAGGACTGGGATATATAAAAATCGGACAGCCGTCTACAACGCTGTCAGGCGGTGAGGCTCAGCGTATCAAGCTGGCAACAGAGCTGTCTAAACGTTCTACGGGAAAAACTATTTATATACTTGATGAACCGACAACCGGACTGCACATTGCTGATGTACATCGATTAATTGATGTGCTTCAAAAATTTGTTGACAGCGGTAATACGGTTGTTGTAATCGAGCATAATCTGGACCTGATTAAAACGGCGGATTATATTATAGATCTTGGACCGGAGGGCGGTGACGGAGGCGGTACTGTGATCGCCAGTGGTACACCGGAGAAAATAGCACAATCTGAAAATTCCTATACAGGACAATATCTGAAGAAATATTTATTATAAAGCGGCGTGAACAGCGCTTCGCTGAATCAAGGAAGTGACAGGATGTTCGGCTATTTGCAGCCTTTTAAAGATGAAATGAAAATGAAAGACTATCAGCTTTATAAAAGTGTCTACTGTGGTCTGTGCAGGCATCTTGCCAAAGATTACGGTTTGTTTTCCAGTTTAACACTAAGTTATGATTGCACGGTACTTGCTATGCTGTATATGTCCGTAAATGCGGAGTCATCTACCGTTAAAAAGGGCAGATGTATGGTTAATCCTATAAAAAAATGCATGATATGTGACAGCAGCGGAGATGCCTTCCGTTTTGCAGGAGCAGTATGTGTAATCATGAGTTATTATAAAATGAAAGATACGATAAATGACAGCGGTATTTTAAAAAAAATTGCAGCCGGGTTTATACGTCTGCTCCTGCACAGAAATTATCGGAAAGCATCAAAAGCTTATCCTGAAATTGATAGATCTGCCACTGAGATGATGGAACGTCAGTGTGAAGCAGAAACGGGTAATTCAGGTATTGACCGTTCTGCTGAGCCAACAGCATTAATGATTTCATCACTTTGTAAAATGCTTACTCCGGATGAAAGCAGTGAACATACGCTTGGTGTATTTGGTTACTTTGTCGGCAGATGGATTTATCTGATGGATGCAGCTGATGATCTTGAAAAAGATCTGAAACATCATAACTATAATCCGTTTGCAGTAAAACATGAAAGCAATATTCAGCAAACAATGGATTATTGCAACGAAGTGCTGAATATGACAGCGGCACAGATTCTGATGGCATATGAGCTGCTGAACCTTCATTCGTATCGTGCCGTTCTGGATAATATAGTCTATGAGGGATTATCAAATCAGCAGAAGAAATGTACTCAGGATAAGTATTCCCCGCATGATGAAAAAACAGGGATAACTCCTTAATAATACCTGAATACGTGAAAACTGATATAAACAAAGGATTTTCTGAATTTTACAACAGCTGAAATCTCAAACATAAGGAGGAAAATCATGAATGATCCATATGAAGTACTGAATATTTCACCTGACGCAACAGATGATGAAGTAAAAAAAGCCTACAGAAAACTTGCGAAAAAATATCATCCCGATAAGTATCAAAACAGTCCGCTGGCAGAGGAAGCTTCCGAAAAGATGAAAGAGATTAATGCTGCATATGATGCGATTCTGAACGAAAGAAAGGGCAAATATGGTTCGGGTCAGAGCAGTACATATGATAACGGATATCGCAGTGCATATCAAAGAGGCAGTTCAAGGTATTCAGAAATCAGGATTCTTATTAATAATGGAAGAAATGAAGAAGCGGAGCAGCGTATGTCGGAAATTCCTCCGTCGGAAAGAAATGCTGAATGGTACTATCTGATGGCAGTATTGTGCTACAGCAAAGGCTGGCTCGAAGAAGCCTATAATTATGCATCCGCAGCTTGTCGTCTTGATCCGGATGATGTTGAGTACAGATCGTTTTTCCGTCGTATATCAGGACAGCGCAGCGGCAGTTACGGCGGTTATAACAGACAAAGTGCTTCCGGCGGTTGCAGCGGATGCACAAGCGGATGCTGTGAATATCTTACCTGTATACTTTGCAGCGATTGTATGTGCAACACATGCTGCGGAAACTAAATACCATGAGAATAACAATTAAAATAGCATACGGAGGTATTGCAGCTGCACTTTGCTCCGTTATGCTGATCATAACCGGATATACTGCCGCAGGACAGTATGCTGCGGCTTTTTTTGCTGGAATTATCATACTTTGTACATCATATATTACCGGAAGAAATTATGCAGTTTATGCGTTTGTAGTTTCTGTTTTTCTATCTTTTATACTTTGCACGAACCGTCAGGGAATACTGCTCTATGGACTGCTTCTCGGCTATTATCCGACTGTAAGGGGAATGTTTAAGAATATAAAGCCTTTATTGTTGAAATATCTACTAAAAATTTTGATAGCAGCAGCTTCTGGACTTATTTATGTTTTGTTGTATTTTTTTGTTTTCGGATACACTATCAAGTGGATTGATACGGTAGATTTCATATGGATTTCATTGCTGACATCTGGATATGTAATTGTTTTTTTTATATATGACAGGGTGCTTGACTTTTTTGAAAAAAGATATCGGAAGAAAATTTTTTTTATACTTGAAAGAATAATCAAAAACAATAATAAAAACTAATCCGGTCCACTACAATCAGCCCTTTCCAGTGGTAAAGGCTGGGGGATAAGCAAAATAAGCGCACCTGCCGAATCCCTGTGAAAAACAGAGATATAAATGATAAAAATCCGCTTTTGACTAAAGTAGTTGAAATTGGTAAGGTTGAGTAAATTATTTAAAGTTTGATTATTAATTATGTTATAAAATTCACAAATAATTTATACAAATTGTCAATTGAATAAATATTAAAATAGAGTTATAATTGTAACAATTGTAAGAGGATTTTTGTTTCAATGTTGTTACGATTTTTTAAAGAATAGAAAGGATGTGTAACCGTTGGGATTAAAAAATTATGACGGTTCTACAAATTTGTTAAAAAATTTAAAAAATACATCTAAATCTTTTAAACGGGGTTTAGCAGTATTCTGTGCGGCTGCGCTGATCGGAACTGCTGTTCCGGTTATGTCTATGTCTGCCATGTCTGCTCAGGCACAGGATGCGATTTATGCCTCTACCACTGCTTCATTGAATGTCAGGAAAGGTGCAGGCATGAATTATGGTTTAGTTAAAGTATTGTCAAAAAATACACAGGTTGATATTGTTGATAAAACAGACAGTCAATGGCTTAAGATAAAAATGAATGATGGTACAGAAGGATATTGTTCTGCGGATTTTCTGAATGTTGTAACTGATGCAATGACGACTACATATCTTAATATGCGAAAAGGTCCTGGCACTGATTATACGACAGTGAAAACGATTGCTCCCGGTTTAAAACTGGATATTCTTAAGTTCTGCGGTGATTCTTGGGCAAATGTTAAGCTTCCGGACGGTACAACGGGATATATCTGTACAGACTATGAGTATGTCCGGTATTTGTCAGACGATGCGGGTGAAACAAAGGTAAAAACCAATGCTTCTGCATCAGTATCTAATCAATCTGCAGCGTCACTGAAGATTTCTGATTCTGCAAAGACTCTATCAATCGGAAAAAACTGTACGTTAACGGCAACAACCACTTCCGGAGGTACATTTACCTGGAAAAGTTCTGATAATAGTGTAGCGACTGTTACCAGCAAAGGTGTTGTAACTGCTGTAAAAACAGGTAAGGCAACAATTACTGCTACAGACAGTAAATCATCAAAATCTGTCAGCTGTACTGTTACAGTGACAAAAGCAGTTATTGACAGAATTACACTTGGTTCTTATTCGGGAACACTTATGGTGGGAAAGAGTCTTACTATTAATCCGGATGTTTTACCGAAAAACGGTAAGGTTTCTTATAAGTCATCTGATAATTCTGTTGCTTTGGTTTCTTCATCCGGTAAGGTAACTGCTAAGAGAGCCGGTACCTGTAATATCACTGTATACGATCCCGCTGGCGGAAGTGCGAAGGCTTTGTATAAACTTACAGTAAGCTCCGG
>CACZPV010000285.1 GCA_902783065.1 uncultured Ruminococcus sp. | reverse complement strand
TGTCGCATAAAATTATTTGTATATGATTATACATTATACCACAAATTACCCCTCATAAGCAAGCAAAACGAAATATTATATAAAATGTTATTGACAATAATTCAGCAACTGTGTATACTGTTTATATACAGCAAGGAGAAGCATAATGAAAAAAATATTATTATTACTCACCGGCGGAACCATCGGAAGCTTTGAAGAAAACGGAGTTATATCTGTTAAAACAGGAAAATGCCGTGTAGCTGAAATTTATCAGGAAAATAATCCCAACTGCAATCTTGATTTTGTGATAAAGGAACCTTATAATATTCTCAGTGAAAATCTAACAGTTCAAAACTGGGAAACAATAATACGTTTTATCCTTTCCTATGACCTTACCGGATTTGACGGCATCATTATTACTCATGGCAGCGATACGCTTTCCTACAGTTCTGCGATGCTCGGAATGTGTCTGCATGGGCTTGGGATTCCCGTGGTTATTACGGCATCTGATTATGTTCCAGACGATTCACGCAGCAATGCTCTTGTTAATTTCTCGGCTGCTGTCAATCTCATCAGACAAATAAAAAATGGTGTTTACACCGTATACAAAAATCTTCACGAACACCATGCTGAAATTTTTATTCCCACACGACTAAAAGAAGCTGACAGAATCAACGATTGTTTCCTGACGATAAATAATCTTCCTGCTGCCAGTATAGATGAAAGCGGTAATATTCGGGAGTGCAATAACATTGTCGGTCTGTCAGCTTTGGAAAACCGCAGCCGTTTTTTTGATACTGATACATTTCGTTTTCCAAGGAAAGTAATGCTGATACATCCTTATCCGTCAATTAATTATAACAATATGACCGTCAATGACAGCATTGGTGCAGTTCTTCACGTCACCTATCACTCCGGGACTGTATCAGAACAGGCTATTGAGCTGCTGAAACAATGCCGGAAAAAAGATATTCCGCTGTTTTTATGCTCTTTGAAAAGCAATACAAAAGCATTATATGAAACAAGCAATATACTTTTACAACAAGGCGCACTTCCGCTGTATGATATCGGTACAGAAAGTGCTTATGCCAAGCTGCTGCTGGCAGTTAATTTATTTCCTGACAACATCGCAGGTTTAATGAAAAAAGATATCTATTTTGAAAACTTATCTTTCACACAATGAAAAAGCAATGCAGAAACGGCTTCGGACGTGCTGCGCATGCTCACTGTCCGGAATAATATTCAGAAAAAACAGATGATTAAAAAGGAGGTCATGCAATGAAAATTGAAGTAAAAGATATTACAAAGAAATTCGGTGACAAAGAAGTACTGAAAGGAATCAGCTTTGAAACGGAAAGCGGCAAAGCACAAGGACTTCTTGGACGTAACGGAGCCGGTAAAACAACCACAATCCGCATAATTATGGGGGTATTCTATCAGGACACAGGGGAAATTCTGATCGACGGAAAGAAAATCAACAGAGAAAAAGTAAAAATAGGTTACCTTCCAGAAGAAAGAGGACTGTACCCTAAAAAACATATCAGCGAACAGCTTATCTATTTCGGAATGCTGAGAGGTCTGTCCAAGCAGCAGGCAAGGGAAGCTTGCAGCAAATGGCTGGATCGCATGGATATGACAAAATATAAGGATAAAAAACTCGAAACTCTCAGCAAGGGCAATCAACAGAAAATTCAGCTTGCTGCTACTTTGCTGTGTGATCCTCAGCTTGTTATACTTGATGAACCGTTTTCGGGATTAGACCCGGTCAATGCTATGCTGCTGAAAGATGTTATAATGGAAATGATACAGAGCGGTGCGGCAGTTATTTTTTCCAGCCACCAGATGAATTACATAGAAGAGTTTTGCAGTGATATCTGTATACTTAACGGCGGAAAAATTGCTCTTTCAGGTAATATATTTGATATTAAACACAGTTATCCAAGAAATACCATCAATATATATGCACATAAACCGGATGACGTATCATCTTTTATCATCCGCAGTTTTGCCGATAAAATAGAAGCAGCAGATATTGACTCAAAAAACGCCTGCGTTATTGTAAAACTGAAAAACGAAGCGGACAAAGACGAGCTGATGCTGCGTCTTTTGAATCAGAAACTTGATCTGGACGGCTTTAATGTCAAAGAACCATCACTGAATGACATCTTTGTGGAATATGCGGAGGGCGGAATATGAGAAACTTTTTTAAAATATTAAAATTTGAGTACCTTACATGTGTCAAAAATAAGGCATTTATTATTATAACAGTTTTTCTTGTCTGCGGATCTCTGCTTTTCTCACTGATTCCCGGAATCATTACCGCTGTAGTGTCAGACGAAAATGCCGCAGATAAAGAAAAAACAAAAATCATTGCTGTCACTAAAAGCAGCTACAGCGATGATCTGGTAAAAAATGAACTGTCTGTTTACTATCCGGATAAAGAAGTAAAAATTATAACTGAGGACAGAAACACTATCGAAAAAAAAGTAGATGATGACGAATATGCATTTGCCATCGACATAAATTCTCCCGTATCATTTGTATATATCACCAAAAACAATTCCATTTACAATATGGACGAAAACCTGATCATGAACGCTGTTCAGAAAATTTACACTATTACGCAATTTGAAAAAAGCGGAATGTCAGAAAAAGATATAAAAAGTATTCTTGACACAGGTTTTTTCTCAGAAACAGTTACAACAGGAACAGATCAGACAAAAAACTATCTTCCCGTTTATTTGCTGATGTGCGTACTATTCGTTGCAATTACATCTTATGGTCAGCTTGTCACCCAGAGTGTAGTAAGCGAAAAAAATACCAGAGCAATGGAACTGCTGATTACATGTGCAAAGCCTGCTGAATTAATGTTCGGTAAAGTGATCGGCGCCGGACTTGCCGGACTTTCCCAGTTAGCAGTCATATTTCTATCCCTCTCCTGTTCAATGAAATTTGCTCCCGTCGATGCCATTCCGGAGGAGATAAGAGATTTCATAAATTTCACACCTGATACACTTTTGATGGCACTTCTGTTTTTCCTGCTGGGATATTTTATATATGCATTTCTGCTGGGAGCACTTGCTTCATTTGCATCTAAATCGGAAGATCTGAACGGTCTGACCACTCCTGTATTATTTGTAATGATGGGCGTATATTTTATTGTAGTATTCATTTGCAGCGGTGACATAATTGACAGCACTGCAATGACGGTACTGTCATATATTCCTCTTTCCGCACCTATGGCAATGTTTGTCAGAGCAACATTGGCAGATATTCCTTTCTGGGAAGTAATCATTTCCGTTGCTTTACAGATTATCACAATATACCTGTTTGGTATTCTGGCTGCTGCCATTTATAAAATCGGTGTACTTATGTATGGTAATCCACCAAAGCCTGCTGAAATTATTAAAATGCTCAAAAAAAATAAAGGCAGCTAATTCTGATAGTCGCCGGAACCGAATCATATTTCCCTGGAGGATAACCCTTTGTTTTTAGCCAAAGGGTTATCCTCCAGATTCATTTTGAAAAAAACGTCTTTTAATCTGTTCAGGCGGCATGCGTGCTGCCGTTCCTTAATTTCTCCCCATTCAAAAAGAGAAGGGGACGAGAGAATGGGCAGAAAAGCTGCACCTTTCAGGTGAACACCTGAATTAGTGATAATATATAAAATAACGCATCATTACTGTATATTCAACAGCAGTTACAATTGAGTTTCACGGATTCAGGTATTAGTTCTTAATCAAGAAAATCTTTCAGTTTTTTGCTTCTGCTTGGATGACGAAGTTTACGGAGTGCTTTCGCTTCGATCTGACGAATACGTTCTCTTGTTACATTAAATTCCTCGCCAACTTCTTCCAATGTTCTTGCCCTTCCGTCATCCAGTCCGAAGCGAAGACGCAATACCTTTGCTTCTCTCGGAGTAAGTGTATTCAGAACATCTGAAAGCTGTTCCTTCAATAATGTATTGGAAGCAGCATCCTGCGGTGCGGGTGCATCATCATCAGAAATAAAGTCACCCAGATGACTGTCCTCTTCTTCTCCTATCGGAGTTTCCAGCGAAACCGGCTCCTGTGACACTCTCATAATCTCCCTTACCTTATCGGCAGGCATTTTCAGCATTTCTGCAATTTCCTCTGCTGACGGTTCATGTCCTGTTATGTGAAGAAGCTGACTGGACGCCTTTTTTACTTTATTAATGGTTTCCACCATATGTACGGGTATACGGATAGTTCTCGCCTGATCAGCAATTGCTCTGGTGATTGCCTGTCTGATCCACCAGGTTGCATAAGTGGAAAATTTAAACCCTTTAGTGTGGTCAAATTTCTCTACTGCTTTTATAAGTCCCAGGTTTCCCTCCTGAATCAGATCAAGAAATTGCATACCGCGTCCAAGATAACGTTTGGCAATACTGACAACCAATCTCAGATTTGCCTCTGAAAGCCTCTGTTTAGCAGCAACATCCCCGTTGGAAATCCTGATTGCCAGATCGGTTTCTTCCTCCGTGGTAAGCAGCGGAACCCGACCGATTTCTTTCAGATAGATCTTTACAGGATCATCTATCGAAACGCTGTCGGAAATATCAGGTGAATCATCAATAATATCATCATCCTCTCCGATAGCAGTCAATTCGCTGTCATCAAGAATAATATCATCAAGCGTTTCCACGATTTCAATTCCGTTGGTTTCAAGCGAATCATAAAAACGCTCCATTGCTTCCGCATCAATATCCATCTCTCCGATAGCATCCAGTATTTCCTTATTACTCAGCTGCCCTTTTGCTTTTCCAAGTTCTGTTAATTCCTTCAATACAGATTTTCTTTCAGGCTGTACCCCGTTTGCCATAATTTATTCCTCCTGCACATTGAGTGATAATCCGACAATTTACTTTTTGCCGTTATTCATATTTCAGCAGCCAAGATGCCGCATGGCCTGCTGTTCCAGTTTTTCCGCATCCTCTGCGGTCATACCAAGTTTATCGGCAATTTCCGCTATGGACATTTCTTTTTTTCCTGCTATTCCATATTTCATTGCAATCAGCTGAGCCTCTTTTTCAGGCAACGCCGACAGCATTTCTTTTACCTTATCTGAAAGCCGGCGGTCTGCTTCATCTGCCGGAGAAGACGCAGATATTTCTTCGGTATTTTTGCTGTTATCTTTTGTCAGTTTATTTTCGTATGTCAGTAATTCACTGACCCTGTCAACAGACATATCAAGACCGGCTGCAATAGTTTCCGCCGACGGTATTTTACCATTCTCTGCAGAAAGACGCTTATATTCTTTAACAACATTTGCCATATCCTCTGCCATTTCTACAGGTATTTTCAGTATATCTTCATGTCCTGCGGTCAGTTCCTGCATGGTACGTTCCAGTTTCCATGCGGCAAAAGCTGCAAAGCTTGATTTCGGATCGCTGAAATTCTGCGCTGCCGTCATAAGTACAAGATTGCCTTCCTGTACAAGATCAAGAAATAAAATTCCACGGCCTATATACTTTTCTGCTGTCATCACCGGTAAGTACATACTTCCCTCAATCAATTCATTCAAGGCATCTTCGTTTCCGTCTTTCAGTTCATACAACAGTTCCCTTTCCTGAGATGATGTCAGTACCGGCAATTGTGCTATCTCCGAAAGATACAGTCTGACAGAATTTTCGCCCACAGCCGCCGCTGTCCTTTCTTCTTCACAAGAATTTTTAACAGTTTCATCGATCTCCTTAATACGTTTCTGATCAAGCGGTCTTACATCGGCATAAAAAACTATATCCTCACTCCCTAAAAGTGATAGAAGCTCCCGTACTGATTTTTCATCAGTTTCCTTACAGTTTGCAAGCTCTGTCATTTCTCTTAGCTCCAGCATATCTCCGTTTGCCTTTGCCCTTACAGTCAGCGATGCAAACTTTTCATCTATGTCAAATCCTTCCTTTTTCATTTCGATCTCCTTTAATATTGCGATATATACATTTTGCAGTGATAAGTTATTTCAGTTTTTTGCTCCTGCTCGGATGACGCAGCTTGCGAAGAGCTTTTGCTTCAATCTGACGTATACGTTCTCTTGTAACATTAAATTCTTCTCCTACTTCTTCCAGTGTTCTGGGTCTGCCATCGTCCAGACCAAAACGCAGACGTATCACCTTTTCCTCTCTTGGTGTAAGAGAAGATAATACGGAATCGAGCTGTTCTTTCAGCATCATTTGCGAAGCCGCATCCTGCGGAGTAACCGCACTGTCATCAGGAATAAAATCACAGAGATGACTGTCCTCTTCCTCGCCGATAGGAGTTTCGAGAGATACAGGTTCCTGTGATACCCTCATAGCCTCTCTTATCTTATCTTCCGGCATATTCAGAAAATCAGCAATTTCCTCAATCGTTGGCTCATGACCGTTTTCATGCAGCAGCTGACTGGAAGCTTTTTTGATTTTATTAATTGTTTCACCCATATGTACGGGAATACGAATCGTTCTTGCCTGATCTGCAATAGCTCTGGTTATAGCCTGTCTGATCCACCAGGTTACATAGGTTGAAAATTTAAACCCTTTGGTATGATCGAACTTTTCTACTGCCTTCATAAGTCCGAGATTTCCTTCCTGAATCAGATCAAGGAACTGCATACCACGCCCAAGATAGCGTTTAGCAATACTGACCACAAGTCTGAGATTAGCCTCTACCAGCCTTTTGCATGCTTCGTCATCACCATCAAGTATTTTTTCCGCAATCAGCATTTCCTCCTCCGGAGTAAGCAGCGGCACCCTGCCGATTTCCTTCAGGTAGATTCTGACGGGGTCATCAGTACTGACAGCCGTATCAGAAACCGCTGTTTCCTGTTCTTCTTCTCCGGTAATTGCTGTCAGGTCATCATCGTCCAGAATTATCTCATCAAGGGTTTCCACGATTTCAACACCGCTTGATTCCAACATAGTATAGAAGTTTTCCATCTGATCGGGTTCAATATCCATTTCTCCCGTTGCATCAAAAATCTCCTTACTCGTAATCTGACCCTTAGATTTACCCATTTCAAAAAGATCACCAAGAACGTTTTTCTTTTCCGGTTGTTGTGTACTCATAGTACTCCTCCTTTTGTTTAAAACCTTTTTTTACAATCGGCTGTTTAAACCCTTAGATGATTGTAAATTCGAAAAACTTTACTTCTTTTTCTCTTTCATACGCCTCAGTTGTTCCATGATCGTATCATTATCAGCGGATGCCGCCTGTTCAGGTGTAAGGCGTTGACTTTGTTCTTTCAGAACTTCTATATATTCCTGTGATGCAGCCTGCGGATTGTTTTCTCTGGGATGGGACAATAACATTTTCGTAATCCTGCCCATTTCATCTTCGGAAAACTCATCAGAAATATCGGACGGTGTAATTTCCTGCCCGTTTTCCACTCTTTTCTTCAACACTTCATATATACGCCTGTTAAATCCAGTTACAAAAGTTTCCGGAGGAAGATGTCCGGCAATTTCTATGGCTGTATCAGGATTATAAATCATCAGTGAAATAATTGCTTCTTCCGCATTGGCAGCACGAAGATTAAAATGCTTTTCCTTATTGAGTCTGTCATTCAGACCGCTCATTTCAGCCTGTACCTGCCGCTGTTCTGCCTTTTTATATTCACGATAGCTGCGCCGGCTGTTTTTTTCCACAAGCCGTTTGATGGCATTTTTTTCAACCTCCAGATCATGTGAAAGCTTTGAGATATAGACATCCTGCTCCACCGGATTTTCCAGTTCGGAAATCATTGCCGATGCTTTAGTAAGAAATTCAACCTTCTGTTCAGAAATATCGGTATTATATCTCATTCTTAATTTTCCAAGCCGATATTCGGTATCATTGCCTGATTTTTCGAGAAGCATACGGAATCTGGCACTGCCCTGATCTCCGTAAGACTTGATAAATTCATCAGGATCCTTTCCGTTGGGTACAGTCAGAATCCTGATTTTGATTCCCGTAGGGCGAAGAATTCCTATTGCTCTCTGAGTTGCCTTCTGTCCTGCTTCATCAGCATCATAACAGATTACCACCTCATCGCAGTAACGTTTGATTATTTTTGCCTGTTCACTTGTAAGTGAAGTTCCCAATGTTGCCACCGCATTTTCAAACCCTGCCTGATGGAGTGCAATAACATCCATATATCCCTCTACAAGTATCAGTTGTCCGTTTGCTTTATTTTTTGCAAACTGCAGGGCGAACAGGCTGCGGCTTTTATTGAAAACAGGCGTATCCGAAGTATTCAGATATTTCGGCTTTATATCAGACATTATCCTTCCTCCGAAGGCAATAACATTTCCTCTCAGGTCAATTATCGGAAACATTACACGATCGGAAAAACGATCAAACGGAAATCCTCTTTTTGATTGATTGGCAAGATTCGCCTGTATAATTTCATTATTCGAAAATCCTTTTGATTTAAGATGGTTAACAAGCTCAAAACGATCACGGGGAGAATATCCCAGACCAAAATGAATAATTGTCTTTTCAGTCAAAGCACGGTTTCTCAAATATTCAAGTGCCTGCTTTCCGTCAGGCGTATAAAGCTGACGATGGTAAAACCTTGCTGCTTCACGGTTTGCTTCGTATATTCTTGTTTTGAGATGCCCCATGCCGTCACTTGCAGCATCCTCCGGAATCGTCATCCCTGCCCTGTCTGCCAGAAGCTTAACAGCATCTGCATAATCTAAATTCTCAATTTTGCGTATAAAAGTAATCGCATCTCCTCCGGCACCACAGCCAAAGCAATGGAAAAAACCATTTTCTCTGGACACACTGAATGACGGCGATTTTTCATTATGAAACGGGCAAAGGCCTACCAGATTTCTGCCTGCCTTTTTGAGCTGTACATAAGAAGATATTACATCTGCAATATCCGTCCTTGCCTTAAGTTCCTGTTTAAATTCCTCTGTTATTGCCAATGATTTATCCCCCGATTCGTCCGTTATCGTTTCATTAAACGGTGCAGTCAGATAATGTTTCTTATAATAATAAACCTACAATTTCCATTAGCCGGCAGAATTTGTGCCAACTGCGGCAGAAAAAAACGTCTTAACTCAATATAGTAAGTTCAGAATAATAATACACATAGATAATCTGTCTTTAAAAACGTGGTTTTGGTATAAATAATTCCCTGAATTTATCCGTTGCATACCTGTCCGTCATTCCGGCAAGGTAATCGCAGACAGCCGTCTGTACTCCTTCAGTATCAGCAGTTCTTCTGTTTTCCACCGGCATTTCATTCGGATGACGGCTGAAATATTCATACAGAAATTCCATAAAAGCAGGAACTTTTCTTTCCTCATGCTTAGCATATTCGTTGGAATACACCGATGCAAACATATATTTATGTAAACGGTCAAATACAGCCTTTACCTCACTGTCCATACAAAGGCATCCTTCCTGAGAATTATTCACAAGTGAAAGTACCAAAGTATTGATTCGTTCTGCCGTACTTTTGCCGAGTAATTCTCCGACTTCCTTTGGAAGTTCCGATTCCGAGATCACCCCTGCACGGATAGCATCATCGATATCGTGATTAATATAAGCAATTCTATCTGCAATACGAACAATTCTTCCTTCCAGCGTATCTGCTTCTTTCCCTTTTGTGTGGCATACAATACCGTTTCTTGTTTCGAAAGTCAGATTAAGTCCTTTTCCGTCTTTTTCAAGCTTATCAACCACCCGAAGACTTTGTTCATAATGCCGGAATCCTCCCGGCACCAGCATATTAAGAGCCCTCTCCCCTGCATGACCAAACGGTGTATGTCCAAGATCATGTCCAAGAGCCACTGCTTCGGTAAGATCTTCATTAAGTCGCAGTGCTTTAGCCACTGTTCGTGCAATCTGCGAAACCTCCAGTGTATGTGTCAGCCGTGTACGGTAATGATCACCTTCTGGTGACAAAAAAACCTGTGTCTTATGTTTTAAACGCCTGAAAGATTTGCAATGAATAATCCTGTCACGGTCACGCTGAAATTCAGTTCGTATAACACACTTTTCCTCATTTACTCCACGGCCTTTTGTATCGGCTGAAAAGCAGGCATAAGGAGAATATATCAACTGTTCTGTTTTTTCTGTCTGTTCTCTTATATTCACGATATATCACTCTTTTCCGACATACGCTCCTCTTTTTTAAACGTCTATATAGATATACGCAAAAAATGCAGTGATACCTTTATTTTTTTACATTATATCTTTAAACTTCCCACACTGTTCCATCTTATCCGGACTGCGGGCGTGCCTGCCATGTCCGTTCCCATCGGGAATGGACATGGAGATGGGCGAAAGGAAATCACCTGTCGGGTAATTTACCAGATGTTGAAAACCGCGTAAAACATTGCATATAACTACACTTTTATTATCAATACTCAATCTCAGGAATTCAGATTATATTCAAACAGTCTGAACTTCGGAATATCTTCTAATCCTCTTTCGAGGTCTTTTTCTCCTGCAAAAGTAAATCCAAGTTTTGTATAAAGCTTTTCCGCCGGATAATTTTCGGGCACCACATCCACTCTTACCGACCTATATCCGTTATTTTTTGCCGTATCAAGACAAAACTCCGTTATTTTGGAAGCAATACCCATATTGCGAAAACGGCTGTCAACCGCAAGAGTATGTATTACAAGATATTCTCCTCTTTTAAGAGGTTCTTTCCACTCACCTTTCTCATATGCTCCAGCCGGATCCTCATTCAAAACAAATGCGCCTGCAATAATCCCGCCAATCAGGCAAATATACTGACTCTCGTTTTCATATGCTGAAATAACGCTTTGATGGTCAGGGTAATCACTGCGCCATTTTGGATAATTAGTATTTTCAGCAATCATCTTTTTTACTACATCAGTATAAAATTTAGTTGTAAGCTCTGTTTCATTCTTACTGCATTTTCTTATTTCAATATTTTTCATTCAATTGTTCTCCAATTCATTTGCGAAAAGCTTTCTCAGTCAAATTTTATTCTAATTCCTGATAGAAAACAGACTTGGATTTGCAAAAACAAACCGCAAAGGCTTTCTGTTTTTTCAGGCAGTAGTATTAAAATAATCCTTTCCGATTATTTCCGCTTCCAGACTTCCGCCTGTCGCATCAGCCAGCTGTCTGGAAAAACTTTCATACTCAGCCGGCGCAATATGAAACAGCAGCGTAACATTTTCTCCAAAATCAGTATCATCAATTACACCTGAACATGACGGAATCAGACCTGACAATTTCCCGTACTGATCATATCTGCATACTATGCTGCATTTGTAACAGTTCTGCATAGTAATGATACCTCCGGCATCAAGGGCAATCTTTGTTCCCTTTGTATAGGCACGAACCAGTCCCCCGGCTCCAAGCAAAATACCTCCGAAATATCTTGTCACGACAACAACAACATCCGTCACACCGGATTTGACAAGCACATCCAACGCGGGTATCCCTGCCGTTCCGTGCGGTTCCCCGTCATCGCTGTAACGCTGCACTCCGCCTTCCCTCAGCACATAGGCATAAACATTATGTTTTGCATCCCAATGCTGTTTTTTCTTTTCTTCTATAAAGGCAAGTGCCTCCTTTTCCGTACTTACCGGACGAACATATCCGATAAATCTGGAACGCTGCTCTACAAATTCATCCTGTGCTTCTTTTTCTATCGTTTTATATGACTGTTCCATATTCCACATCCTTTCGGGCAGAAAAAGGCGGCACATTATAGCCATGTGCCGCCGTAAGTGCATAGTTAAAATTATTTCTGTGTAATGCCGTAACGCTTATTGAATCTGTCAGCACGTCCGCCGGTATCAACTAGCTTCTGTCTTCCTGTGAAGAACGGATGGCACTTTGAGCAAATTTCAACACGGATATCACTTTTGGTTGAACCTGTTTCGATCACATTACCGCAGGCACACTTAATGGTTGTCTGCTGATAATTAGGATGTATACCTTCTCTCATGTTTGAGTCACCTCTTTCATCAATACCTAGAGTAACATTAGAATTATATCATACAATTTTACAAAATGCAAGCATTTTTAAATTTTTTTTAAATTAAAACACTTTTTTTAATACCTACACCCAGCGTGACGCTGGACCCTTACCAACCGGCGAGCC
>CACZPV010000284.1 GCA_902783065.1 uncultured Ruminococcus sp. | reverse complement strand
ATAGCAGCTTTTCTTTCATCATCGAGGTCAACTATTTTATTTTCGCTCAGACTGTCAAGAGCCATCTGCACCATACCTACAGCTCCGTCAACGATAAGTTTTCTTGCATCTACTACAGCAGAAGCCTGTTGTCTTTGAAGCATAGCAGCTGCAATTTCGGGTGCATAAGCCAGATATGTAATTCTTGCTTCAACTATTTCCAGACCAGCCTCAGCTACTCTTTTCTGAATTTCATCTTTAATTCTTGCAGCGACAATTTCACTTGAACCTCTCAGACTGCCTTCATCAGCAACACCATCACCCGTTGTATCGATATTTTGAGCTACGTCATACGGATAAATACGTACGATTTCGCGAAGCGCAGCGTCACATTGAAGTGAAAGAAATTCCTTATAATTATCCACTTCAAAAACAGCTTTTGCTGTGTCAACTACTTTCCAGATAACGGCGATTCCGATTTCTATAGGGTTGCCCAGGCAGTCATTGATTTTTTGTTTGTTGTTATTAAGTGTCATCATTTTAAGGGAAATTTTCTTGCTTGCGGATGTTTCGGCATTCAGCTCACTCGAATTTTTACTTTTGCTTCCGATATCGTCACTCTGACGCAGTTTGGTAGCAGCTGCGGGGTTAAACGCGGTGCAGAACGGATTGACATAATAGAATCCTGCGTCTTTAAGTGTACCTTTATATTTACCAAAAAGAGTAAGTACAACAGCTTCATTAGGATTAATAAGTTTAAATCCACCGCACAGGATGATATCAACTATCAACATTACTGTGCTGCCTATAAGAAATACAATATCAATGGGATTGGGACTTGTGCCTGCGTCGTCTGCTGCTATAGTGTTTCCTACACCGATTACAAAAGCTGTTATTGTAAGAGCAAATAAAAGCAGAACAATCAAAAGCATAAGGATACCGTATTTTTTCCTAGTATAAATTTTTTCTTTCATGACCATTTACCTCCTGAATTTTTAATGCAGTGAAATAGAGAACAAATTACCGGTAAAAGCACTATGTTTTCTATATCTATATGATATCAAATTGATATCATATTGTCAATAGGATAATTAAAATTATTCTGAATTTTCACAGAAGCAATAAAAAGTCTGGTACTTTTACTAATACCAGACTTTTAATAAAGTTTTCAGTTTTATACTAATACTTTTCGTATACCGGAACCGCCGCTATTACCGTCAATCTTCCAGATGACATTCAATTGGTTCCGGAATTTCGCCTACAATTGTCTTTGGATCAATACCTTTTCTTTCATAGTAATCGCTTACAGCGGCTTTAATTGCCTGCTCAGCCAACACAGAACAATGCACTTTAACAGGCGGAAGTCCGTCAAGAGCTTCCATAACAGCCTTATTTGTCAGCTTCAGAGCTTCTTCGATGGTGTGACCCTTTACAAGTTCGGTTGCCATTGAACTTGTAGCAATCGCAGCACCGCAGCCGAATGTTTTAAAGCTGACATCTGTTATTACATCGTCATCAACCTTGATGTACATTTTCATAATATCTCCGCATTTTGGGTTTCCTACTTCGCCGATGCCGTCTGCGTTTTCCATTTCGCCGACATTTCTCGGATTAGCAAAATGATCCATTACTTTTTCACTGTATGCCATAAAAATCTGCCTTTCTTAAATATTGATACTGATAGCCCTGAGTAAAAATTTTGAAATACAAAAACTGGTTTATTTTTTATCTTCATCTGCAATAATACGTTCCCACAGCGGAGACATTTCCCTGAGCTTTTCAACGATAGGGGGGAGAACAGAAATAATATAATCAATATCTTCTTCCGTAGTTTCAGTGCTGAAAGTCAGGCGAACTGAGCTGTGTGCGATTTCATGCGGAAGTCCGATTGCCAGCAGTACATGGCTGGGGTCAAGGGAACCGGAGGTGCATGCGGAGCCGGAAGAAGCGGAAATCCCCTTCAGATCCAGACACAGCAGCATAGACTCACCTTCTATACCTTCAAAGCACATATTCACATTGCCGGGCAGACGGTGTTTGCGGTCACCGTTAATTCTCGCTCTGTTTATAGTAAGCAGAGAATCTATCAGCTTATCACGCAGTTTTTCCAGCTTTGCATTACGCTGCTGCATTACTTCACAGGATTCTTTCAATGCTTCTGCCATTCCTGCCATTCCAGCCGTGTTTTCGGTACCGGCTCTCATTCCTCTTTCCTGAGCACCACCGTGTACGAGGTTAGGAAGACGGATGCCTTTTCTCACATACAAGCCGCCGATTCCTTTCGGACCATGGAATTTATGTGCTGACATAGAAAGCATATCCACACCGAGATCTTCTATATCAACCGGTACAGTGCCGACAGCCTGTACAGCATCTGTATGAAAAATCACACCATGTTTTTTTGCAATAGCTGCCAGTTCTTTAATCGGCTGTATTGTGCCGATTTCGTTGTTAGCGAACATTATGGTAGCAAGTCCTGTATTTTCTTTAATTGCAGCTTCAAATTCTTCCGGACGAACAAGACCGTCTTCGTGAACTTCCAGCAAGGTTACCTCATAACCGTGTTTTTCAAGATATTCAAGAGTATGAAGCACTGCATGATGCTCGAATTTAGTAGAGATGATATGATTTTTTCCCTTTTTCAGTCCAAGCTCGGCAGCACCTTTGATTGCCCAGTTATCTGCTTCACTGCCTCCCGAAAGAAAGTAGATTTCATTAGGATTCCTGACATTAAGACATTGTGCAACATCAGCTCTTGCCTGGTCGGCAATTTTTCTTGCATCTGCTCCTTCTGTATAAATGCTTGATGCATTGCCGTAAATATCTGTAAGACAGGGCATCATTGCATCCAGCGCACGGCTGCTCAATTTTGTGGTAGCTGCATTATCCGCATAAACTCTATGATCCATTTCATCACCCTTAATATAATTAATGTATATTGTTACAGAAAAGTATATTCTTTATAGGCTTACTAAAATCTGTTTTTATCTGGTATTAATGAAATAATATCAAAACCGACAAAAGACTGCCATAAATCAATAGTGATTTCTGCGACAAAAATATCATACAACAATATGTGCAATAAATCAATAATTCATACTAAATTAGTATGAATTATAATTAAAAAATCGCAGATTGCACAAATATAAGAAATTATAATTATGCAATCTGCTGTGAGCTTATACCTGAATCTTTTATCCGGGCTGCAATCTGCCCCTGATACTGATTTTACGGATTCAGGAAAAATAATTACAGCTGTACAATAAAATGTACTGTGTAGATATTTCTCAGTTTTATTTCTTATACGGACTTGAATATTCATGTCCGTATAAGTTATAATAGGGTTCGTACGTAAAAATTGAAAGCGGCGTTAATGTCTTCATAAGCTGATAACAGTGATTTTGCTGCCCTGAGCGGTAATCAGCCCTTCGTTCTTCATTTTTCTGAGTTCTCTCATCATGGCACTGCGGTCAACCGAAATATAATCCGCCAGATCAGAGAGTGATATGGGAAGGTCGAAACGGTCAGAATGTTTTTGTTCCTTCATATATTTAAAATATGCGGAAAGCTTTCTCCGTATTGACCGGCAGGACAGAATATCAATATGCATCTGGCATCGTCTGAACGAGTCGGCGACTATACTGCTGATAATTATACCGTGTTTTTCACAGTTTTGTGTACAACAGCTGATAAGTTTTTCATAATCGAAAAATGTGATTTCGCAGTTTTCTTTTGCAACAATATAGTATAAATTTACATTTGATTCAGGTGTAAAAATTTTACCAAAAATATTGCCTTTTTCGTAGTAATCGATAATGCTTGTTTCACCATCTTCGCTGATGCTGAGAAGAAAGGCAAGTCCTTTATTGATAATACCGATATTGTTGTTAGTGTCAGTACTCCGGATGATGATGTCATTTTTGAGAAAATTTCTGCGTTCGGCGGAAAGACAAGTTTCAATATCATGAAAATCATTTTCCTGTACAGCATTAAAAATCGAATATTTATTCATTTTGGCACCTCTATATCTCGTATCTGAAACTAAAAAGCAACGCTATATCTTGTATAATATCATAAAAAAGTTGCAATT
>CACZPV010000283.1 GCA_902783065.1 uncultured Ruminococcus sp. | reverse complement strand
AGCTGAAAGAAAAAAATCTTAAGGAATTCGGCAGACTTGTTGGACAGATGAGTGCTTTTCTGCTGATAGCAGCTCCGCTTTCACTTTATTGGAGTATCCGGAATTATTTACGGTTTGGTGTTCCAATCGCCTATATTCCTGCTGCAGACAATACTTATCAACATATTGATGTATCACCTGTGCAAAGAATTTTTGACTTCAATATTCAGCAGTTTAAGGAACCCTATGTTTGTGAGGTCTATTATTCTTCCTATAATGAATATAATCCTCTTATTGCACTCCTGAAAAGTGCATCAACTAATGTTGCTTATGCACAAAAAAATTTTAACCTGATATTTCTGATTCCGAATCATCTGGCGTTATGGACAGGCATTATCCTTGCGGCAGCTGCACTGGTCTGCATGATTGTTATTCTTGTTAAGAGAAACAGTATTTCTGTTCCTGCTAAAATTGTAATTGCCGCAAGTTATGTTGTTATATTGGCTTCATATTATATTTTTTGTGTTAAATATCCCGATGTCTGTACGGAAAATATCCGTTATGCATCCCAACTGATCTATATTGGTGCATTATCTGTGGGTATAGTGCTTCAGAAATTGCATGACCGTAAAAACCGGAAATATCTTTTTTTCCGCAGATTTCTGATTACAAGCTCCGCTGTTTTTTGTTTTGCATCTGCGCTGCTGTTCTCTGCAGACGGACTTTGGATATCACTTTACTATAATTTATTATAAAATGTGTCGATGCGCAGCCAGCGTGATGCTGGACCCTTACCAACCGGCGAGCCGCCGGTCCCTTAATAATACCCACAACTGAACACAGATTCAACATTATTACAGTTGTCTGCTATTGCTGATTCGACATTTTGTTGTATACTATAGCTTTAGTTTTTTGGGAAAGGTTTTCCCCCAAGAAGAAGCCAGGAAGATGCGTTCAGCACCGCCGGAATGAGTCAGAGAAATTTGTGTGATGATGCTATTGACAATTTTTTATGGATAAGGTAGAATTGATAGTGTGATTTTTCAGGCATTAGTATAATTACGCAGTATACCGTAAAACTGCGTAATATGTCTGTTCGCCGCTAAGATGACAGCGGAGAAAAAGTAAAATGAGATAGCTTTTAAACCGTATTAACAAAGGAGTTGTTTAAATGAAAAATTATAATATTACACTTCTCAAAGGTGACGGCATCGGTCCCGAAATTGTTAACGAAGCAGTAAAAGTTTTAAATGTAACAGCTGAAAAATACAATTTTAGTGTTAATTATAAGGATGCTTTGCTTGGTGGATGCGCTATAGATGCAACAGGTGTCCCCCTGCCACAAGAAACAATTGATGCATGCAAAGAAAGCGACAGCGTTCTACTCGGTGCTGTTGGAGGACCTAAGTGGGATACACAACCCGGTAATAATCGCCCTGAAGCCGGTCTTCTGGGTATAAGAGGGGCACTCGGCTTGTTTGCAAATCTCCGTCCTGCTGTTATTTTTGAGCCGCTGCGTGAGTCTTCTCCGCTGAGAGCTGATATTATCGGCGATGCAATGGATATAATGATTGTACGTGAACTGACAGGCGGCATTTATTTTGGCAAAAGAGGTGATTTCGAAGAAGATGGCGTTGCAGCAGCTTATGATACTGAAAAATATAATGTCAATGAGATCGAACGTATTGGCAGAGTTGCTTTTGATATGGCTATGAAAAGAAATAAGAAGCTGACCAGCGTGGATAAGGCAAATGTTCTTGATTCTTCCAGACTGTGGAGAAAGACGATGATCGAGCTTTCAAAGGAATATCCGGAAGTTGAATTGAATCATCTTTATGTTGATAATTGTGCAATGCAGCTTGTAAGAAATCCTAAGCAGTTTGATGTGATTGTAACGTCAAATATTTTCGGTGATATTCTTTCTGACGAAGCATCTATGATCAGCGGCTCAATCGGAATGCTTGCTTCTGCAAGCCTGAACAGCACTAAGCTTGGTATGTACGAGCCGATTCACGGCAGTGCACCTGATATAGCCGGACAAGGAATTGCCAACCCGCTGGCAACCATTCTGTCCGTCGCTATGATGCTTCGCTATTCATTGGATGAACCGGCTGCTGCGGATGCGATTGAAGCTGCTGTGGCTGAAGTTCTGAAAACAACAAGAACCCCCGATATATATACGGAGGGGACTAAAAAAGTTTCTACGTCTGAGATGGGCGATGCAGTTTGTGCGCTGATCCGATAAGGGTGCAGAATGTAAAGAGTAAATATAATCAAGGAACCGTTGAATAATCATGCGTTTCAGCGGTTCCTTAATATCATGCGTGTTTTTAAATGATTTGTGTATCGGTGCCGTATGACGTACAGAGAGAATTCAGGAGAATTTTCTATTGAATTATTGTATACGTAAAAATTTTGTAAAAAAATAAAAATATTGTATTAAAAAGCTTGACAAAAGATAAAGTATTTGATATAATATATATCGTTCTGAGGAACACGAATTAAAAATGCGAGTGTGCTGGAATAGGCAGACAGGCACGTTTGAGGGGCGTGTGT
>CACZPV010000282.1 GCA_902783065.1 uncultured Ruminococcus sp. | reverse complement strand
GACTCTAACGATCTGGAAAGAGAAAGAGGTATCACTATTCTTTCTAAAAATACAGCTGTTATGTATAATGATACAAAAATCAATATTGTCGATACTCCCGGTCATGCAGATTTTGGCGGAGAGGTAGAACGTATACTAATGATGGTAGACGGTGTTTTATTATTGGTGGATGCATTTGAGGGCTGTATGCCGCAGACCAGATTTGTACTAAAAAAAGCACTTGGCCTTGGAAAAAAACCGCTTGTTGTGGTTAATAAAATCGATCGTCCCGGTGCCCGCCCCGAAGAAGTGGTAGACGAGGTTCTTGATCTGTTTATTGAATTGGGTGCGGATGATGATCAGCTTGAATTTCCGGTTGTATATGCTTCCGGACGTGACGGCTATGCAAGCCTTGACCCTCATAAACCCGGCACGGATATGAAACCTCTTTTTGAGAAAATACTTGAGGAAATTCCTGCTCCCGAAGGAGATACGGAAGGTCCGCTCCAGCTTCTGTTCTCTAATATCGACTATGACGATTATGTGGGAAGAATCGGTATCGGCAGAGTGGAAAGAGGCAGCTGTAAAGCAGGTCAGAATGTTATTCTTTGCCACAACGACGGAACCTGCAAAAATGCAAAAATAACAAAACTTTATCAGTTTGAAGGACTTAAAAGAGTAGATTCCGAAAAGGCTGAACTCGGTGATATTGTAGCTGTTTCCGGCATTACCGATCTGAATATCGGAGAAACCGCCTGTGATGTTGAGCATCCGGAACCCCTTCCTTTCGTCAAGATTGACGAACCGACTGTATCTATGCTCTTTATGGTTAATAACAGTCCCTTTGCCGGTAAAGAGGGTAAATATGTTACCTCACGCAATATTCGCGACCGCCTTTTTAAAGAGGTTGAAACCAATGTGGCTATGAGAGTGGAAGAAACAGATTCTGCCGATACATTTAAGGTATCAGGACGAGGCGAACTTCATCTTTCGATCCTGATCGAAACAATGCGCCGCCAGAATTACGAATTTCAGGTATCCCGTCCAAAGGTTATTATGAAGGAAATCAACGGCGTTATGATGGAACCAATGGAATTGCTTGCAGTGGAAGTTCCTGATAATTATGTGGGTGCCGTTATGGAAAAACTTGGTTCAAGGAAAGCAGAACTTGTAAATATGACTCCTAAAGAATCCGGTACCACACAAATTGAATTCAGAATACCTGCAAGAGGACTTATGGGTTATCGTCCGGAATTTCTTACAGATACCAACGGCAATGGCATTATGAACAGCATTTTTGACGGCTATGAACCCTATAAGGGTGATATTGCCACCAGAACACAGGGTTCTCTGATTGCCCACGAAACAGGCACGGCTACGGGATACGGTCTTTTTGCTGCACAGGACAGGGGAAGACTCTTTATAGGTCCCGGCGTTGAAGTATATGAGGGAATGATTGTCGGTTCGAATCCTAAGAATGAGGATATGACGGTCAATGTATGTAAGAAAAAACATATTACCAATACCCGTGCATCAGGCTCAGACGAGGCATTGAAACTGACACCGCCTACTATCCTCAGTCTTGAACAGTCACTTGAATTTATTGCTGATGATGAATTAGTAGAGGTTACTCCGCAGTCTGTTCGTATGCGCAAAACGATTCTGAACAAGGAACAGCGCATGAAAGCTCAGAGCAAGGGCAGCTGATAATGAACTATGTTATTTTTGACCTGGAATGGAACGGCTGCTTTTCTAAAAAGCTTAATTCGCATATAAACGAAATAATTGAAATCGGTGCCGTTAAACTGAATGATAATATGGAAATAATCGGAAAATTCAGTTGTCTGATACGTCCTGTTTTATCCACAAGGTTGAGTTCATCGGTAAAAACACTGACTTCCCTTACATTTGATGAACTCAAAAAGGGAGTCCCATTTGATTACGGTTATAATAAATTCCGAAAATTTGCCGATGGATGTGTATTGATGACATGGAGCACCACAGATATCGATACACTTGTTGCTAATCTTGCATTTCATAAAAAAATCAATACCATTCCTTTTATGAAGCACTATGCCGATCTGCAGCTCTACTGTCACGATATGCTCGGGCTTAGCGGGAAGAATGCACTTGGTTTGCAGTCAGCCGAAGAATTGGTTGATCTTGATACGTCAGATATTCCCCATCATCGTGCGCTGGGCGACAGTATTGTGACAGCAATGTGTTTTCAGAAATTATATCATCCGGGAGCAATCAAAACCTACATACAGGACAGTACAAAACAGGAATTCTATGATCAAATCTTTTTTCATTCTTATGTTATTGAAGATCCGGATGACCTTTCTTTTTCATTAGAAAACATTTTCTTTTGCTGTCCTGAATGTGGCACAAGATGCCGTCAAAACGGTGATTTCGAACCAAAACTGAAAGGCTTTTCCACTGATTTTATTTGCGACAGATGCGGATTCGCATTTATCGGCAGAGTGCAGGTCAGAAAAAAATACGATTCTGTTAATATATCAAAAAAGGTCATTCACCTTCACAACGATGCTCATACTTCCCATTAATAGTACAAATCTCCTCGTTTTTCATGAAAACTGGGAGATTATTTTTAGCGAATATAGTAAATTTTAAGAAAGTTTAAAATTTATTAAAAAATATTTGAACAATTTGTAAAATTATTACGTCATAATCTACAGAGGAGTCTATTTCTTCAAAAAAATTTTACAGGAGGTTTAAACCAATGAACAAAAAGAAACAGATTAAAAGAATTTTCGCTTGTCTGATGGCTGCATTGTTGGTAACAGGCACTGCCGTAACAGTTTTACCGCAGGCTGCTGACAGTACAATCAAAGCATCAGCATACTATGATGATGAAACAGGTGAAGAATACGAAGACGGTGACATAGTATACGGAGAAGAAGAAGACCCTGAATTCTTTTACAATCCGGAAGAGTATCATGAAGTCATGGACACCAAAAGATATTCTTACAGCAATGAATTTGCATATGAGGATTATTCAATTCGTTTTCTGACCATCGGACATTATAATTCAAATTGGGCAGCTGATAACGATTACAATGTGCAATACGCTGATTACGGTTATGTCATTACAAAGTATAATGGTTTTGATTCCAATATTACGATCCCTGCGAAAATAACATCCGAATATGTAGAAGGAGAAGAATACCCTGTTTCTTATATATGCCCGGATGCCTTTAAAGATTGTACTACTGTAAAATCGGTAAGAGTTCTGGGAAATGCCTGCATAAGAGAGAATGCATTCAGCAACTGTCCTTCTATAACGACAATTAATATTGCAAGCGGGATAACAAAAATACATCCGGATGCATTTCAAAACTGTCCTTCTTTAAAATCAATTAATGTAAATGAGGATAATGAGATTTATTCTTCTTTGGACGGTGTATTATATAATAAGAGTCAATCAGATCTTCTACGATATCCCGAAGGCAAATCCGGCTCATTTACCATGCCTGATACCGTTAGTGGATTATACAATAATGCGTTTGATAACTGTAACAATATTACATCTATCAATTTATCAAAAAATCTTGGAACCGGATCCGAAGATGAAGGATGGTCTACTGATTATGATCCCACAGATTATAATGAATCTTCCATTTATTCTGACCGTCTTGTCATCTACTTGCCTGTAAGCAGTTTAAAAAGCTGTAAGAACCTTACATCTGCCAGCGTTGAAAATAGCTCCAACTATAAATCAAAGGATGGTGTAATATCAACTACCGATGGTATTATTTTATTTTGTCCTGTCGCAAAATCCGGTGCCTACACTCTTCCAACATACGCAACTGCGATTGATTCAGACGCTTTTTCCGGATGTACGAAACTGACAAGTATTACAGTTCCAAGCACACTCAAAACAATTGACTCATATGCATTCTCCGGCTGTACGGGACTGACATCTGTTTCACTTCCAAGCACTCTGACATCAATTTACAAATACGCATTCTCCGGCTGTACATCTTTGAAAACAATCAGTCTTCCTGACAGTGTGAATACCATCTCAGAGGGAGCTTTTTCCGGATGCACCGGACTTACTGAAATTACCATTCCTAAAGGTTTAACCTGTCTCGGAAACAGCTCGTATAATACTCATCCCACTTACTATGATGAAGATGATCCTGATTCTGAATACGAAATTGAAGAACCTGAGATCGAACCCGAATTCGATGATCCGGATTATAACCCTCACACTACCGGTATATTTTACGGCTGCACTAACCTGAAAACTGTCAAGCTGCCTGATAACCTAGAACAAATTACAAATTATTGTTTCTCTGACTGTACATCACTGACAAGTATTACACTTCCGAATAAAATGAACTATATAGGTTCATATGTATTCTATAATTGCGATGCGCTGAAAAAAATCGTTATTCCTAAAAATGTTACATCAATTGGATACGGTATATTTGCTGAATCCGGACTGGTAAATGCTTCGATTTCCGGTTCGATAACTGCAATACCTTCAAGCGCCTTTGATAACTGTGTATATCTGGAAAGTGTATCTATGCCAAATACAGTTGAATCGATCGACAGTGATGCTTTCAATAAATGTACAGCAATGAAAAGCATTACACTGTCTTCTGCCTTAAAAACAATTGATAGTAATGCATTTTTTGGCTGTAAAGCATTAAGGAATATTACTATTCCCAAAAAAGTAAAAAACATTAATCCGTACGCATTTTCAGACTGCAGCGGATTAACAAATGTTAAGTTTGCTTGTGACGAAACAATCATGGGAGAAAAGGCCTTTAATAATTGTTCTTCTCTGAAAAGTGTTAAACTCCCCTCAGGCACAGCAGGTATTGGCAATGAAGCTTTCGGATATGTTAACGGCAATAAAATAAGTGACTTTAAGATTTACAGCGCAAAAGGAACTGAACCAAAAAGATATGCCGACAAATGCGGATTCACCTTTGTGGAAACTATAGATGAATTTGAAAATAACTCAACTGTAAACGGTGAAGTTCTGACGGTTGGCAATAAGATCATAGTCAATGCAAGTGCAGAAGGCGGAGTTGGTCCGTATACATATGCTTACTATTATAAGAGAAGTGTCAACACCTCCTGGAATACATTCGGTGAAAAAGGTTTTAACTCCACTACCACTGCAAGCTTCACACCTACTTCCGCAGCTGACTTCGATGTAAAGGTCATTGCTAAGGATTCAGATGGAATGCAGGCAGAAAAGATGTTCAAGGTTTCAATGATCAACGAAGTTCCTCTTGCCAACAACACTAATGTTAGCAAAACCAATTTTAATGTTGGTGAAAAAGTAACTGTTACCGGTGCAGCATCAGGCGGCGATGGAAAGTATACCTATGAATTCTATTATAAGAGAAGCACCGCATCAAGCTGGACAAAATTCGG
>CACZPV010000281.1 GCA_902783065.1 uncultured Ruminococcus sp. | reverse complement strand
TAAGAGAAATCTTTACTATAGCAAGGTATCCTTGGCTGCCTGAAATCGTTCGTCCAAATTGTGTCAAGTAATATTGACAATTTCAATTTTTATTTTACAACCGGATGAATAAGTTCCGATAAAACCGCCGGCAGACGACCAACGGTCATACCTTTCTCATTATATATCAGATTATTTGAATTTTCAAGCATGATTCTACATTTTTTTAGTGAAAGAGAGAAAGAGAGAAAGTAATTAAAAAAGCTAATTGCTATTGAAAAGTTTAGAAAAATATAGTATAATTATATAAATTATGGTATTTAAACTTCCTGTATCAGATCATTTTGAAATTAATTCTGCATCACGGCTTCTTAATAGTTTTTTCGCCGGCTGTGTGTTCTGCAACAGAGTATTCAATGGCTGTAAATCCGATTGGTCTATTGCTGATTTCCATACAGGAAGTCTGGATATGTTGTTTTTTATAGTTGCTTAAAATTTCGGAAAGGCGGTTATCGCCATGTCAAAAGATAAGAAAGTATCCTCACAAAAAAAGGGAAATGCTAAAAACAGAATTATTGATTTTTTCACAGGCGTTCCAAGCTATAACGAGGATAAGGATTATACCAATTACTCGTCCTTCAGTGCTCCGCTGAATATGTTTTTTCTTGCATGTCTGCTTTTGCACAGTACTTATATGGGTGTGTTTTCTTATATGAAAATCCCTCTGATGCTGGCACTTGACGCAGTATGCGTCATTCTTTATGCAGCATTTGTCATTATTCTGAAAAACGTAAAAGGTTCATGGATTGTATGCACCTTTGCTTCGGCTGTAGAAATTTATGTACACCAGGTATGCACCGTCAGATTTTTCGGACTTTCTCCCGGATTCCACTATCTGCTGTTTCCACTTGTATTCATGTCCGTTTTTATACGTAAAAAAGGAAAATTATATACCTTCCTGCGCAGAACAATGATAGCAATAGCCTTCCTGACATTTATGTACCTTGCCGTGTTTTTCAGCGAGTATAAGCCTATCTATCAGCTCCAGAACTGGCTTAACACAATTCTCGTTATTGTCAACTGCACTATCAGTTTTCTGGTTACTGTCATCTTTGTCAGCCGTGTGGTATATTCGCTGGACGAAAAAAGAAGTGAACTGGATACCAGCGTTAACGAAAAGGTCAACGAAATTGAAGAAATGCAGAATCAGATTATTATAAGCTTCGCTAATATAATCGAAGCACGTGACGGCAGCACCGGCAAACATGTAAAGCGTACAAGCGAATATGTCGAGGCTCTTGTCAAAGAACTTAAGCGTAACGGCGATTTCGAAGATATTCTTGATGAAAATTATATGCATGACACCATGCTGTCGGCACCTTTGCACGATATTGGCAAGATTACAATTCCTGATGCAATTCTGACAAAAGCCGGCAGACTAACCGAGTCAGAATTTGAAACCATCAAAAAACATACCATTAACGGCAAGGAAATTATTGAGGAATCCATGAGTGATATCGAAAACGAAAATTTCCTCAAAATTGCCAAATCAGTTGCTCTTTACCATCACGAATGTTGGGACGGCTCCGGTTATCCATACGGTATACAGGGTGATGAGATTCCACTGTGTGCAAGAATCATGACAATAGCCGATTATTTTGATGCACTTGTTGCCAAAAGAAGTTATAAAGCTGCACTCCCCACTTCTGTTGTTTTTGATAATATCAAGGAACAGCGGGGTAAGAAGTTTGATCCGGTAGTTACAGATGCTTTTCTGAGAATCAGAGATCAGATTGACGAAATCGCAAAGGCAAATGCAGATTAACCATCATAATATAAAAACACTGCTGAAAATAAAATTTTACATCCCATACAAAAATGCTCTGAAATTCAAACTGCATCAAAGCATAAATTACTTGAACTATATTAAAGCTGGGAGTGCGAAAAAGGCACTCCCGGCTTAGTTTTTTAATAAACTGATATATTCGTGATTTATGCTGATATGTGATAGAAAGCAGACTTAAATCTGCGGGGATGATTTCGCAAGACGGTTGATTATATATCTTTTTAGTTGACCATGTAAACTGATAGTTGATAATATGCGCGTATATTTGCTTGCTAAACAAATCAGTGCAATGATATAATAATACAGGAACAGATGATGAAAACCTGTGTTTAATATAAAAATTCCTGACTTAACATAACTATTGTGAACGACAAAAGATCTTGTCCGATTATGTAATACATAACATGGAGGTTATAATATGGAAAATTTTAGTTTGCTTTATCCTGCAGGAAAAGAACCGTCATTTACAACACTGGGAGATGATACCTGCAATGATTTATCACTGGAATATCTTTGCGATCATATTACGGAAAGCGAATATGAGCAGAATGTAATCAAGCGTATGATAATGAAACTTGAAAGCGATCCGGAAGTAATACGTTATCGCTGCGATGTTTTTGAGGATATTCTTAAATATCCTTCTTTACGTGATAAAATCAAGGAATTGCTTGAACAGCTGGACTATCTGAAGGATCTCGAAAAATCGGTTAAGGATAATACTGCTGCTCCTATCTGGCAGCTGATAAACCGTTTGCAGGAACTGGATGTCTATGTTAACTGCATTACGGGAATCAATCAATCACTGTCCGAAAATCCCATAAAGTCCGAAGGACTGAAACAGATGAAAGAATTTGTCAATTCTGTTTATAATGAAAGCGGTTTTGAAAATCTGAATGAGGATATAAGCAGTCTTATGCGTGAGGTCGGACAAATCCGCAGTGTTTCGCTTGGAGTCAATCTGGATAACCGTATGCGGCCGGTAGAAGTAGGTATAGTATCGCTTAATGATACAAAATTCAGCCGTCCGGGACTTCTGGATAAATTTCTTGATTTTGCTTCCAAGAAAAACGAAATACATGGCGGCACTTCCTTTGACGGAATGACTAAAATTCATACTGTAGGAAAAGCCGCCGGAGATGACCCTTTGATGAACAATCTAAGCCGTGTTGTAACGGAAATGCTTGGTTCTACCGTTAAACAGTTGAAAAACAAGCTTTCACGATATGTCAATATCAGCGGATATAGTCTTACAAAACTAATTCCCGAATTTATTTTTTACATACGCTGGGCAGAATTTTGCGGAAAAGTAATGGAACTTGGTGTTCCAATGGTAAAGCCGAATATTCTTGAACCTGAAAAGAGAGAACTGACGGTAAAAGGAATTTATAATTTAAAGCTTGCAATACAGCTTCTTGATGGCAAAAAACTTGATATCATCCGCAATGATATAGAATTTAACAAGGAACACGGTATATATATCATGACAGGACCCAACAGGGGTGGAAAAACGACTTTTACACAAGCCGTGGGGATTCTTTCGCTAATGGCGCAGCACGGCATTTATGTACCGGCAGAATCAGTCGACATTGCTCCCTGTGACAATATTTATACCCATTTTCCTGCCGATGAAAACCAGACTGTCAATCTTGGCAGACTGGGTGAAGAATCGAAAAGACTCAGTGAGATTTTTTCTGCTGCAACGGACAAAAGTATTCTGTTGTTTAATGAATCACTGGCAACTACTTCGTTTGCAGAGGGATTGTATATTGCTAAGGATGTTGTAAGGGCACTGCGCTATCTGGGTGCGAGAACAGTTTTCAATACTCATATGCATGAGTTGGCAATGGAATTGGAAGTTATGAATTCTCTGGAAGGTGATATTAAAGTTGCTTCGCTCATTACAGGTATCCATGAAGGCCAGAGATCATACAAAGTGTTTTTGGCTCCGCCTGAAGGGGTCAGCTATGCACGTGATATAGCGGAAAAATATGGTGTTACATTTGATCAGCTGAAAGATTCGATTGGCAGCAAACACGCGGAGAAATCAGCTGGGGAGAATCTTTCTGATAAATGAGCATAATCCATCTATTGGTATTGTTAAAACAGCCCATAGACAGCTGTACATAATGCATACCTGTCCAAGAATATTTCCGGTCATTTCCGAATAATCCCACACCTGCAATTTTGCCCATAAATTAACAATGCAGCCTACAACAAATTCAACACAGGTTATGACGCAGCTGCCAATGATACATTTTTGCCAGATTGCCGCGCCCACGATCTTATGGAAAATTTTATACAGCAGAATAAAGCATAATCCGCCGGTGAGTATCATTGACCAATG
>CACZPV010000280.1 GCA_902783065.1 uncultured Ruminococcus sp. | reverse complement strand
TTATTTTAAATGAATTTAATAGAAAAATCAATAGGGAGTATTAAAAAGTTCTTGACATTGGTATGTATCAGTAAAAATATATAATTAATGGTGCATTGTTAATAAAATTATGCTATAATAACAGTAACCCGGACCTGTATTATCAGAAAAACAAATAGTTCTTAACGTTCAGTTTTATTTTCACTGTAGGATAATATGACGTTTTATGAATAAAGCAGTAACAAATGGGAAGTTTGAGTTATTTAAATATGCTGAATTAATTGCTGAGTCAAAACTCCGGGTCAGTATTATGATTGTAAAATCCAAAGGAAGTGTTTCTGATTTGCTGAATGTATCACATCTGACAAAAAAATATCATCGCTTTGTTGCGAACGACAATCTTAGTTTTGTTGTAAATGACGGCGAAACAGCTGTGCTTGCCGGTCCGAATGGTGCCGGAAAATCCACAGCTATCAAATGTATCGCCGGACTTCTGAGATTTGACGGTGAAATTGAAATATGCAGATATAATAATAAAACTCTCGAAGCTAAGCGTCTCCTCGGCTATGTTCCGGAAATTCCTGCTCCGTTTGAATTGCTGACGGTATGGGAGCATATGGAATTTATTGCCCGCGCTTACAGTCTGGATAATTGGGAAAAAAGAGCAGAGCAGCTGATGGAACGTCTTGAACTGACGGACAAAAAGGATAAACTGGGGAAAGAACTATCAAAGGGAATGCAGCAGAAAATCAGCATTTGCTGTGCTTTGCTGATAGAGCCGAAGGTCGTGTTGTTTGATGAACCTTTGGTGGGACTGGATCCTCATGCAATTAAAGAACTTAAAGCAATGCTCAACGAAATGAAGGCAAATGGTACAACGATTATTATTTCAACACATATGCTGGAAAGTGTAGAAGATATATGGGATAAAGTATTTATTATGATGAACGGAATGATTGAAGCCGAAAGGACCAGAAAATTCGTAGAAGAAAGCGGTGAAAATCTGGAAGAACTGTTCTTTAATATTACAGAAAAAAAACAAACGGGGGCGGATCATAAATGAATGCAATTTTCTATCTGCTCCGAAAGACTGTAAAAAATGAGATTCTTGATACATTGCGGCATCCTTTGAAATTCCTGCTGTACGCCTTTGTGGCTGTCAGCATGCTCTACGGTGCTGTCAGAGGGTATACTGCCGGAGATGATCTTGGTCAGTCAGAAATATTCAGTGATCCCCGCCTTCTGTCAGGTGCCTATCTTGCGGTTTTGTTTTTTATCAGTATTCCTGTTATGCTTAAAGGATTGAGCTCGGGAACGAGTTTTTTTTCATTAAGTGATGTCAATAATATGTTTGTGGCACCTGTTTCACCAAAAAGAATCCTTGTTTACGGAATCGGTCGTCAGCTGGCATCTATGATTGTGCTTGTTGTCACGTTTGCGGCTTACGGCGGTATGATTATAAATATGTTCAGTGTTACGGTGGAACAGACATTTGTGCTGATTATCGGTATTATATTGATGCTTGTAATGGTACAGCTTGTTACACTTATGATTTTCTGCCTTGCCAGTATGCATCCGGTCAGGGCTAAGGTGATGAAATATATGATTTATGCAATGTCTTTTGCAGCTCTTGGTGCCGTGATTGGATATACATTTTTTAAAGGAGTTTCTGTAGAAAATATTTTTGCGGCAATTTCTTTGCCTATGCTGGAGTATATTCCATTTATCGGCTGGATGCATGGTCTTGTGTTCGGAATTATGGAATCGGATATGGTCAGGATAGTTGTTTTTGGTGGCTTGACATTGACAGCAGCTGTTTCAAGTGTGATAACGCTTAAGCTGACAAAACTTGATTTCTATGAGGATGTTCTGTCACAGGCGGAAAGTTATCAGGAATTCAGGGAAGCAGTCCGTGAAGGTAAATTCTCCGATAAGGTTATGATGGGCAACAGAGAAATCAAACTTCGCAAAAGAGGTATCAAAAAAGGAAAAGGCGCATCTGCAATTTTTTTCAAGCATATTCTGGAGGGCAGCAGACGCTCAAGATTTATGTTTTTCAATATCAATACGTTTGTGCTTCTTTTTGTTGCATTTGTGATTGGATTTGGTATTAAACAGGCAAAGCCCGATATTGAACCAACGATTATTTATCTTGCTGCTATGGTTATTTTGTCATATGTACAATTCTTTTTCAGTGCATCCGGGGACTGGGTAAAGGAGCTGACAAAGCCATATATTTATCTGATACCGGACGGAGCCGTAAAAAAACTGGTAATGGCTGCGGCAACCGGAATTATAAAACCTTTTACGGACGGTATTATTACGATCGGTTTGCTGGCAGTGTTCGTGGGAGGTCATCCCCTTGATATCGTGATATGTGCTCTTACCTATGGCAGCTTTGGTACATTGTATATAGCAGCTAATATACTTGCACAGAGGCTTGTGGGCATTGACAGTACAGGCGGTATTTTCATAACGTTCTATATATCAATGATTGTACTGACACTTTTGCCTGGTGTTGTCATTGGTCTTGTGGTGCTGTCATCCTTTGCAGGTGAGTTCGGATTTATTGCGACAACGCTTTTAGGCGGTCCAATTATGGTATGGAATATTATTGTTTCCGCAGGAATTTTCATTGCGTGCCGCAACTTATTGAATAATACGGAATAAAACCTGATTGCTTTGTTTAAAATGCAGTGAAATGTTTTGTAAATGTATTTTGTAAATGTATTGAAATTAAGTCTTTACAATTATTAAATAATGTGTTATAATAGTCAGCGTTAAGCCCGTTCCCGGTCTTGGGGAGAAGCCTGAGTTCAGGAGTCCACAGGCCCTTGACTGAGATTGTATCGTTTATTCGATAGTGGGCGAAAGCAAATATTTTATAGTAAAGGTGGATAACACAATGCTTAAAGAAGAAAAGGATGCTATCATTAAAGAGTACGCAACCCATGAGGGCGACACAGGTTCACCTGAGGTTCAGATTGCTATTCTTACAAAAAGAATTGCTGATCTTACCGAGCACCTCAAAACCCACAAAAAGGATCACCACTCAAGAAGAGGTCTTTTCAAGATGATAGGTCAGAGAAGAAGCCTTCTCAATTACCTTATCAAGGTAGACATTGAACGTTATCGTTCCATTATCGCAAGACTCGGTATCCGTAAATAATTGTTATGGGGCAGTCTGTCATGCAGACTGCCTTGTTTCAATTCTTTTAAAGAATTTTATAACAGTATCAGACAGAAAGGGCTATTGATACTGATACCTGACATGATCTTTATACTAATTCCTGATAGAAAGAAGATTTGAATTTGCGGGAATTTTTCGCAAGATTCGGCATAGGATGCCTTATGATATGGCTGGCGCCTTGCAAGGACGACAACAACGTTGTATTGCGGGAAACGAACCGCAAAGACTGTCTATTTTTTATCAGTATTAATATTAAACAGATTTGGGCAGAAAGTTTGAGCATAGCAGGAATTATGCCGCTGATTGGCTGACGCTGAGCAGTGTAATAAGGAAGTTATGAAGAATTAAGCGACAAATACAGATTTGATTTCTGTCGGATATCAGTATTGATTATAATTTGCGGCGGAACAGACATGTCCGATCTTATCAATGCGATTTATAATTCATAATTCAAAGTGCATATATTATGTGAGAAGTTTGTGCATTATGAATTATGAATTATGCATTGATAAATACGGATCAGTTTTTCTCCGCAGCATTATTCCAATAATAATTCATAAACTGGAGGAAAAATTAATGTTTGAAAATTACAGAACATTTGAAACAGAATTTGCAGGCAGACCGCTTGTAATCGAAACCGGAAAAACAACACAGCTTGCTAACGGCGCTTGTTTTGTACGTTACGGTGAAACCGTAGTACATGTTGCTGCTACAGCTTCTGCAAAACCGAGAGAGGGTGTGGATTTCTTTCCGCTTTCTGTAGACTTTGAGGAAAAACAGTATGCACTTGGTAAAATCCCCGGCGCTTACGGCAAAAGAGAGGGCAGACCTTCTGAAAAAGCAATTCTGGTATCCCGTGTGATCGACAGACCGATTCGTCCTCTGTTCCCGAAGGATATGAGAAATGATGTTTCCATTGTATGCACGGTAATGGCTTATGATCCCGATTGTATGCCTGAAATCGCAGCAATGGTGGGTACTTCCGTTGCACTGAGTATTTCCGATATTCCGTGGAATGGACCTATCTCTGCGGTATCTGTAGGTCTTA
>CACZPV010000279.1 GCA_902783065.1 uncultured Ruminococcus sp. | reverse complement strand
AACGACAACTGTTCTTTTAATAACGATCTCGTCACCATTTTTAATCTTATAGTCATCCGCATAGTTAACGCTGTCTTCATCCGTAAGTTTGATATTGAGGTATGCAAGTACATCTTTAATTGTTCCTGCGGGAACCTTCTTATTCATTTCCTTGCCACGGAGATTCACCTTAACGGAACACCAGATAATCTTATTGGAATCTTTTACATCCTTATTACCTTTACCGGAAAGCGCCGGTGTTTCATTGGTTTTTACATTCATTGCAATGCTGCTCTCTGACGAATCTGCGGCATCGAATGCTTTAAGTACATCATCTCCTGCGGTATTACCTAAAGAGATATCATTAACAGGGATTATCTTTTTATTTTCTTCTGATTTGGTATCAACGACTACATTGCCGTCACACACTTCAAAAGTTTGAGTCAATGCTGCTACGGAAGCTGCCGCTGTCAAACAAACGGTTCCCATAAGTACGAAGGATACTGCTTTTTTTAAGCCGGAATACTTTCTCTGCTTATGACTGCTCATACATTTAAATCTCCTTGAAAAATTGTTCGCAATGATTACACATAGCTTTATTTGGTATGCTGCTATTATAAGTCCGAAAAAAAAAAACGTCAACCAATTTTTGATGTTGAAACTTGTACAATTTAACGAAACAGTTTTCAAAAAGTTTTCAAATAATTTGATTTTTCCCCATTTTTTTCGCATTATTATTCTGCCACAGAATATTATTTTTTTGTAATTTCTAAATTTATGTGCAAAAAGTAGAATTTAACTAATTACAAAAATGTAATTTACATTGTAACCTGTAAAATTTTTCCATTTTAAGTCATTTTTCATAAACTGCGTTTTTATGCGGTTTTTAAATATATTTATTTTGTTATTTCCTATATTTACCTCTTGAAGGTTGCACAATTCTGTTAAAATTGTTACATTAGTTAAAATAATTGAAACCGGCTTTTTTTACTCTTGTCTGACTTACAGCTACGGTCAGCAGAATAGGAATTACATTAAATAAGCCATTTTTCGGCATTTTATTCTCTTAGCATCAAATATTAATCTGAAAAAATCAATTTTTTATTAAATCCCTACGCTGTAATTCAGTAACAACTTTGCAACAAAAAATCCGGATGTTTCTGCATCAGCAGAAACATCCGGACAGTATTTCCTATTATACTATTCGTATTACTATATATAATGTAGGGTTTTCCGAATAGCAATAAATTATACTAAAAGTTTATCTGATTTACATACATGTATCTTTTGCAATTATCAATTCATTCGCATATGGCAATTCAGCAACAAACTCATCACAAAAAACATGCCATTCATCAAGCTTGTGATGACATCTTGAATAATACATAGCGATCAGATTTTCATAATTCATCGTGCAGGTTCTCATCTGGTTATAGCTTGACGGAAGAAACTGAATAATATCATACCATATCTGTTTATTCTTATTTTCAAGATACTTCAGACGAAGCTTTTCCAGATAATTTATCACATTCTGCATTTGCATTTTTGTTTCCTCATCCATCTGATCGCAGCTGAACTGCTCCATTGAAAAAGGCGCTGAGGTAATTTTATGCATAGTACTGGTAGAATTAGCAACAGTACCGACCTTGTAGGTATCATACTCCTTCCACCAGTACATAGGTGCCGTAATATCAGCTGTCACAAACACCTGTCTCAGATACTTTCTGTGGTCACTTCCGGCTTTGCGCAGTTTCACTGCCAAAGCAAGATCATTTTCGCCCAATATAAAATTTCCGTTTTCGTCAAAACCACTGTCAGATCTTGCCCAGCTGTTCATAGGATTTCTTGCTCCTCTTATGGCATTGTGCAAGTTCATAACTTCAACTCTTTCTACTTTCAGCATAGGATCCTCCTGTTAACCTTCTATTTTTTCGTTACCTTTTCTTTTTCTGAAACTTATAACCAAAATGAGTTATTGTCTGATCCGGAAGCAGCCGTTTAACGAATTTAAGCCCCTTCATTTTCACAGTCGGAATAATATACAGTTTCCCCTGCATCAGTCCGTCCAAAGCCTGTGTTGCAGCTGTTTTACTGTCTATTGGCGCTGTAGAGAATTTTACGTGAGCGACCTTATTGAATTCCGTATCTACAGGGCCCGGGCAAAAGGCACTGATTTTAACCTTACTGCCGCGTCTTTTCAGTTCCTCATAAACAGCACCGGTCATACTGACTACATAGTTTTTTGTGGCATAATAAGTTGCCATCAATGGTCCGGAGAAAAATCCGGCAATTGATGCAACATTAAGGATATACCCTTTGTTTTTCAGCATAAAGTCCTGTAAAAACAATTTAGTCAGAATATGCACTGCTTTGATATTGGTATCAATCATTTCCATTTCTTTTTCGAGAGAAGTTTCTGTAAAAAAACCGCACACACCAAATCCGGCGCAGTTGACAAGCATTTCAATATCCTGATTCTGGAGTACTTCATGCAGCTTGATACATTCATCATAATGAGAAACATCACAGCGTACACAGCTTGCGTGTTTTCCAAGTTCTTTTTTAAGCTCCATCAGTCTGTCTGCCCGTCTTGCGACAAGTATCACATCCCAGCCTCTGCATACAAGCGCACGGGCAATATCTCTTCCTATTCCCGAACTGGCGCCGGTTATCAACGCTTTCATTTTCTTCCCTCCATCTGCAATATCTCAGCTCATATTTTTATATTATATACTCTTTTCGCATTTGCTTTTGTCGTATTAAGTACTTCTGCTTCTGTCAGACTCTTAATTTCTGCAATTCGCTGTGCTACATACCTTATATTGGTGGAATCGTTTCGTTTTCCCCTGTTGGGAACAGGGGAAAGGTAAGGACAATCTGTTTCCAGCACTATCCGCTCCAGCGGTATTTCAGATACAACTTCTACCGTCTTCCGGGCATTCTTAAAAGTTACTACACCGCCTATACCGATATACATTCCGAGTCCGACAATTTCTTTTGCCATTTCCACGCTCCCCGAAAAGCAATGCAGGATCCCCTTAGGTTTCATCTGCCTGAGAATGTCCATTGTATCTCCGTGAGCTTCCCTGTCGTGGATATTGACCGGCATGGAAAGGGCATTTGCCAGTTCGATCTGTGCAATAAAAACACGTTTCTGAAGATCTTTAGAAATATCGTAATAATAATCCAGTCCTATTTCACCAATTGCCGCTGTCTTCGGATGAGCAGCAAGCTTTTCAATTTCACTGATATCAGACATACTGTTCTCATTAAGACATTCAGGATGCAAGCCCACAGAAGCATATACCCCGTCATATTTTTCAGCAAATTCAATGGAACGCATTGAGGATGCAATATCAGTTCCCTGATTGACTACACAGCAGACGTTTTCGGCAAACATAGACGAAAACAGTGCATCCCTGTCTTCATCAAAAGCTTTATCATCATAATGTGCATGTGTATCAAAAATATTTTTCATATAAATCAAAAACCCCATGTTATTTTAATCCGTTACTGATGCAGCATCAGCTTTTCTTTAAAAACATCAGAAAAATATGCCTTATCAATTATAAAACAATTTTTTGCACAAGTAAACCAAAAACTATGTCACAACTATAACCTTTTTGTAACAACTCTGACTATTACGGCAAAGGATATTCAATTTCGGTTCAGGTCGGGTAAATCATTATGTTCTTTCTGATAAAAATACTTGATGATATCACGTCTGGTGATAATTCCGATAAAAACATTCCGGTCATCGATTACAGGTACAAAATTCTGATCCATAACCCTGAGCAGAAGTTCATCCATAGATACATTGGTTTTTACAGGAAGATTCCTCTCCTCATTTACGATATCAACAATGGAATAATATTCCTGTGATCTCAGATCCCTGTCACTGAATCTGATAAGGTGCCACAAAAAATCCCCCTCACTGACAGTACCTATGTATTCTCCGTTTTCATTAATTACAGGAATCGCCGTATAGCCATGCGCCCTCATGATTTCCAATCCTTGACGAATAGTGTGTTTATTAGTCAGAAAATAAACCATTGCTTTTGGTTTCAGCAGATAAAACAAATTCATAAAATCATCCTCTGATCATCAGCCAATTAAAAATTCGGCAGACTGCACCTACTTTTAGTGTTTTCATAATTATAACAGATAATATATCAATAATACAGAGATAAATTATTAATTTTGTCTGAATTAAACAGAAGTTTAAAATTATAGTTGGCAGCGGTGCATAACATCTGTGGTGAACAAAAAAATTTCACATTCAGTCTCTGGCGGCTCGCCGGTCGATTATTTTGCACAAAAACTATAGATTTTTATTAAAAGAAATGATATAATTTTTATATCAGGCACAATAACGTGTTTATTTCGCAGCCGCACAATACATGACCTCAATAATTCCAACAACAATCATAAAATGATTTGTGCCGCCTGCCGCTGCACGACCCACGTCCTGAAAGTCAAAAAGTAGTCGTTTTCGATGATTAAGAGAAATAAACGACGGATTACAGCGGAGAAAAAATGTAAACACGATATCTAAAACCGCATGGATAAAAGAATTTCAGACTTTTACAATCAACTAAAATATGTAAATACAAAGGAGCTTTCAAATGACCCGAAAACAACTTCTGCGCCCCGTTAAAGAAAATCTATGTATACAGACCTTTTTGTGGGCGATAGGTCTGGCATTTATGATTATGATATCATGCGTTATCACCGGAAGAGGAATTTTCCTTTTCAGCGGAGATTTTGTTACCCAACAGATTCCATTCTATCAGATGATGCACGATACCATCCGCAGCGGCAACATAGGTTGGAGTTATACTACCGATCTCGGTGCAAATATTGTTGGTTCATACAGTTTTTATTTGTTGGGAAGTCCGTTCTTCTGGATCACCATTCCCTTTCCCAGCGAGGCAGTTCCGTATCTTATGGCTCCGCTGTTGATGCTCAAATTCGGATTTGCGGCGATGTTCGCATATATATTCTTAAGGCGCTATGTACAGGAACAGCGCTATGCCATGTTTGGTGCTCTGATTTATGCTTTTTCAGGCTTTGGTATCTACAATATGGTTTTCAACCATTTTCATGAAGCTATGATCACATTTCCTATGATGCTTGCTGCAATTGATATGTATATTTACGAGAAACGACGTTTTGCCGTTTCTTTTACGGTATTTCTTGAAGCAATTGTAAATTACTACTTTTTTGCCGGACAAGCTGTTTTTATTTTCATATACTGGTGCCTGAGAATGATCTTTAAAAGCTATAAAATGAGTATAAAGGAATTTTTGCTTTTTGCTTTTGAAATTATAACAGGTTTTCTGTGTGCCGGTATTCTTGTTGTACCCTCCGTAATGGCAATTGTACAAAACTCCAGAGTCAGCAACTTCCCCTATGACTGGAACGCTGTTGTATACGAAAATAGTCAGCAGTATGCGCATATCATCGAATCATTTTTCTTTCCTCCGGATATGCCTTCATACCTTAATTTTGCGCCTATGTCAAATGCACGTTGGGCAAGTGTGGCTGCATGGCTTCCTTTGTTCAGCATGGTCGGAGTTCTCGCTTTCTATCAGCTTAATAAAGAAAAATGGCTGCGAAAGCTTATCCCGCTCCTTTCCTTTATCGCATTGGTTCCGCTGCTTAACTCGGTATTCCAGCTGTTCAATTCGATGTATTATGCCAGATGGTTCTATATGTTTACTATGATGTTGACTATGGCTACTATTACAGCGTTGGATAATGAGGAAACCAATTTCAGGACTGCCTATATCCGGACTTTCTATATTACCGTAATCATAGCTGTTCTGATCGGACTGACACCGCGTACACCGATCAACGCTCCTGAAACAAATCTGGAAATAGGTCTTGAAAGCCATCCGGACAGATTCTGGATATGGGTTGCAATTGCTCTGGTAAGCCTGCTCGCTTTCAAAGTTCTGTTAAGGCTTCGTAAAAATAAGCCTCTGTTTATTAAAAGTACTGCACTGGCATTATCTGCGGTTATCATCATATATGGTAACGTGCTGGTGGGATTCAGCTTCAACAAATTTCCGTACAAATATAATTATATATCGCAGGCAGCTTTTGGCAATAAAAATTTTGTTCATGATGAACTGAAAGATATCAATACAGTACGCTCTGATTTTTACGGCGGCATGGATAACACATCTATGTATTGGCAAATTCCGTCTATACAGGCTTTTCACAGTATTGTTCCGGGTTCTGTTATGGATTTTTATGAAAAAATTGGTGTCGGAAGATATGTAAAATCTATGCCCGGAACAGATTTTTATGGAATAAGAAGCCTTTTGTCCGTCAAATATCTGTTCGATTACGACAGTGATTCATATGATCTGACATCAGAAGATATGCCGGGGTGGAAACTGCTGAAACAGGATCATCATTATTTCATATTTGAAAATGAGAATTACATCCCATATGGATTTACCTATGACGAATATATCACCGAAAAAGAGTTTAAGGTATATATCGAAGAAGAAGATATGCACCTTATGCTTTTGAAAACAATTGTCCTCACTGACGAACAAGCAAAAAAACACGGGGATATACTTGATCACAAAACAAATCTGGAAAATTATACCTATCCTAAAAACGAATTTGAATCTGACTGCGCTAACAGAAGAAAGCACGTATGCTCCGATCTCAGATTTGAAAACAACCGCATTTCCGCGAAATTTACTGCCGGTAATAAAGATGAACTTGTATTTTTCAGTATTCCGTACGAGGCAGGCTGGACTGCTGAAGTAAACGGTTCCCCTGCTGAAATTGAAAAAGTCAATATCGGATTTATGGCTGTAAGGGTTCCGGCTGATAAAACATCGGAGATTATTTTCCGGTATCAGACCCCGGGACTGACGTCAGGTGCAGTTGTTACTGCCGCCGGAATTACTATAGAAATTGCTTACGTTGTTCTGAATCGTGTCACTAAAAGAAAACGAAATTCCGCTGATAATTCAACTGACAAGCAGAATAAAAAAACTCAGAAAAAATAATCGCTTTATGCATTTTGTATTATACGCTCTGTATCTATAGTAACACATATACAGAACGTATAATATTTTGCAAAAAAATTTAAAAATAATACTTGCTTTTTTTTTAGTATTATGTTATTATATTCAGGTAATCCGATAGGATCATATGCGCCGGTAGCTCAGCTGGATAGAGTGACTGGCTACGAACCAGTAGGTCGGGGGTTCGAGTCCCTCCCGGCGCGTTT
>CACZPV010000278.1 GCA_902783065.1 uncultured Ruminococcus sp. | reverse complement strand
GTAATTTTCGCCTATATGATTTCCGGCTTTATCCTCTGTTACTTCTACCCAAGTTCCACCAGAAATCTTCCTTTTCAATAGGTAATACACTGTCTTATACTGATCAGCAACACTCGGTTTTTCTCCGGGATTAATGCCGCTCCATCTCTTTGTTATCTTTAGGGTAAAGGTTGGTGTCGCCTTTTGGTTAGTTATCGTGACATTCTCTAATGCTGTGTTAACTATCGCATCATCAGGATCACCGTCATCAATCGTTGTTGACTGCGTATAACCATCTATACCCGTCAGATTTTCAGTTACCGAATAGGTCGTGCCATAGGGCAGGTTATTAAGCCTGAGACTTGAACCGTTACCCACCTTAAAACTAAAAGTACTGTTACCTGTAGCATTTACAGTCGCACTGTAATCTGTTAAATCTGTTTGTTCAACATCCGTTGCCTGTGTAAAATAATCAGTCAGCTGTACTCCCGACGGAGGAGTGATCGTCAGTGTTACAGGGAACTTTGTTGTATCTGTACTAGCGCCAATACCTGTGATCTCCTTGTTTACAACAAGTGAACCAAGTCCACGTGTATTATTTACATTATAGGTATTTGCTGCTGCCGGAGATGCAGAATTTACGATCGTACCTCCCGCAGTCGTACCTGTAACCTTAGTACCATTTACATACAGAGAATCAAGCGCATATGTATTATCAGCCGCTTCTGATATCTCATATCCTGTACTTACAGGAATACCGGAAATAATTGCTGTTTTACCATTCTGAATGGTTATAGTACCGCAGTTATTTGCACTGTCATATCCCATGGTGTACTCATTACCGTCAATTGTATATTTTATTCCGGTATAATCAGATGGCTGATCAAGCTGAACATTGCCGAGATCGCTATTTTGACCGAAGATATCCTTTAATTTAACTCTGATAGTAAAATTGCCGGTATAAGTATCGGCTGCAAGGGTTGTCGTACCCCTGTTTACGATTTGCTTTTTAATCGACAGCCCGCCGGTCAACGGTCTGTTAACAAACTCTGCTGTAAGGTTTACACCGATACTTGAATGTTCAAAATAATTCTGGAAAATAAACTTATCTGTGTTAGCCGGTGCCTTAGTACTGTCATTTACTACCACACCGTTATTATAGGTCGCAAAATTAGTATTAGCACCCAAAACATTTGAGTTATTATCTTTCAGCAGCCATTTTGAAGTATACAAAGACGAAACCGTTCTTTCAGAAGATGTTATCTTGTTATTGTTTTCAAGAGCATCTTCCGTTGAGAGATTCTGTTGACGTCGCAGTGCATTTTCTTGTTTCAAATTCATTGTGGAATCACTGTAGAACTGCATTCGGAAAATCGCATCCTGCCCATACAATAAACCAAACGTACCGTTGACATCCGTTTTACCGACTGCATAGTTCGGATCCGGATCAGTCAGTGAAGTATTAAGAATATTTGTAAGGTAGTCGTCCGTTCGTTCAAACAACGTATCAGCGACCGGACCAGGTTCTAGTGAGAAGTTACCGGTATTCTTTCCAATAGTAGGTGTTAAAGTCCCGGTTGGGTTCAAAGCTGTTGTAGTTCTGGAATTACTATTAACAGTTCTGGACGCACCCTTCAAACCACCAACAAATGCAAGATAGTTGCCAAGCGTTTCATCTTGTCTTACTGAGATATTTGTGTTTGTCAGTGTGTAGTCAAAAACATCATAGTTAGCTGCTTCCAATGTTTTATTTTGTAAGCCCGCATTTACATTCGATACTTCAATACTGTTCTTGACATCAAGAACATTCTGCTTAATAAAGTTAAAACGAATGAAGTTATCCGATTCAAGCATACCGCGTTCCATAAAGAACATCGTAAGAGTGTGAACCTTTGATGTATTATACTTTGTAACTCCGTTTTCGGTTACGAAGGAATCAGATGAAAGAGTTAATCCTTTAGAATTGCTAACGCTTCCGTTATTTCCGGAATATCCAAATGTTATATTGCTTGCAGCTGTTGACAAAGAGGGATTTCCGTTGCTGTTATATGTTACACTTTGTTCAAGAATAGAGTACCCTTTATTAATATCAAAATTAATAACACCGTAAGCATCCTTATGAGCACCGCCCATATCAAGTGCCAACTGACCATCTACGAATACCCACACATCATCGTCACCCATGAACTCAAAGGTAGTGTCTATACCTTTGATCTTTCCATCAGGTGTCAGAACAAATGGGATTGTATACTTAACACCGAAACCAAGATTATTCTTGTTTGCATTATTTGTTTTGTTAAATGGATAGAAACCTTTGCTCGCACCATCGTCACCGCTTTGACTGTATATTGCGTTCGGGTGTTCATAAATTGTACTATCAGATGTATCGAGATACAAGCTTAACAAATCTCTTGAATTAAACTGATAATACAGTGGTTTTTCGCCTGTATTGTCACGTACAGCATAGCCAAATCTGTTCTTATCAAGCCTGACCTCATAAAACGGAAAATCCACATCAGTCCAGCAGGCTGCAAAATCAGGATGAGCATTGACCCAAGATGCATCAAAGTAGGGAAGCTTATTTCCATTTACAGGATCTGCAACCGTACCGCCATTCAAGTTACTGTTGACAAGCCCGGCTACAGAAGTTCTCATTTTATATTTATTATCATCAGATCCATCCTTACGTAATCCGATATTGCTGACCCAGTCAAAATTTGTATAATGTGCTGCATTAGTGCTTGTATAATCAGTGTTTGTATTTGATACATAAAAACATCCGAAATACAACGGATCGTTATATCCTATACTTGAACCAAAATATGTCGTTCCCAGATCCTTATAAGCAACATCCTTTTTTCCATTCGTATCAGTTGGATTAGTAAGCCACGATACAAGATATCTGTGCCCGAACTTAAGCCACTTTACATCAACTGATTGTGCACCACCAAAGAACAAAATAAAACCAACTTGCGTAGTATTGTTCCCACCAAGTGCTGACTTACTGAACCTGACAACATTTCCGTTCACTGTAACTCCGCTGGTAGCTTTAAGCTCATCTACATTTTTACCTTTTGTACTCCATGCACCAAGCAATGTAGTATTATTCTGATTCCATGCATATAATTTGTTAGTTAACTGATTACTGCTATTTCTATTATACAACCAACCTTGAGGAGCAATAACGAGTTCCAGCACATCAGAAGCTACCGTTCCGGTCGCATCTGAGGAAATAACAGAATTAAAAAGATTATATGGATCCGTCCAACCATTTGATAACGAATTTGTAATCCCTGCACGCGTTGCTTTATAACCGGAATCAGCATTGTAAATCTCCTGATCAGAAAAATAATCATAGAAATCTGACTTGTATGTAATATATCTTCCGGTGTAATTATATTTTCCTACAAACAAATTATTGTTTGCATGATTTCCATCTACATATCCATGTGTCTGTTTAACATTCGTATTGGCTTGTGTAGTGCTGTTGCTTACAATAGTACTATTATGGAAAACCTGATTTCCGGAACCAACAACAGACGGTTCAATCTGATGTCCACCTACGGGAGCAGAGTTGTCTCCTATTGTGTATGTAGTCACTGGTCTAGGAGTTGTAGTATTGCCTACAAGCCTATAACAGGTATCGGGCTCAATTGTCGCACTTTCCGTTTTTCTACCATCAGAACCCCAAGTGCTTTGGGACAAAAAAATAACAGTATTGTATTTATCGGTATCTACTTCATAGCTATATACTCTGTATCCACTTCCACCTTTTGAAGTGATTGATGTACTGTTCATCGGTACAATACCAGAATTAACTTCCGAACCGTATGCATAAACATAAATACTTGCTGTCGGAGTCCACCCACTGTAATTGCCCCAATCTGATGCCTCAGCGCATGTATCAAAATATATCGTCACGGTGTTTGCGGCATTAGGCTTTAAATTCAACCATATACCCGACGGCACCATACAAACAATCAGCATAAGTATGACCGTCCATACTATTGCCGACCTTGTATATTTACGCAATTTATTCAACATAACCGTTCACCTCATACAATCTATAAAATGATTTTCACAACAATCATAATATTCCCGAATTTCAACATTGTGAAAAACACCCGATAACTCAATTAACTTACAACAATATTACCACATTGACACCCCAAAAGTCAATACCTATTTTATAAAAAATGTACACTTTTATATTGTTCCGCGTGGGAAATTATGGATAAATTTATTAAGCATTATTTATCAGGACGGATATTTAAAAAAACTGATAATAACCCGATATTTGTCTATTATTATCAGAATTTGCACCATCTGCATTATGCGGATGGTGTAAAAACAAAATCAGCTGATCAGTTTTTCGGTCTGACGTATCTTGCTATTGCAAGCCGCTGACAGTCATTAACAAGGTTTTCGATATGCGCTATCACAACCTGCGGAGTATCTTTCATGCCTTTCTGCACCCACGCAACAATCGTGCCGATCATTCCGTAAGAAAAAAACTCGGCAATAAACTGCTTATCATCATCCGGTATCACATAATTTCCCGAAACATGATCGATCACGGATAAAAACACGTTAGTACTGACCCTATGCATATAATCTTTGAATTCCTCTCCGTAAGAGGTTTTCAGCGCATTGCTGTAAAACCTGGAGTTTGTATAAATCGTATTCAGCATGCCAAAAAGCTTTCTGCTCCAGTTATCAAAACTCAGCTCCTGCATAAAAGGCGTAATTGCCTCATTATAAAAAATCCAGTTCAGAAGCTCGTATTTATCGCTGAAATGATAATAAAAGGTCTGTCTGTTCAATCCACAGGCAGTAGTGATATCAGAAATGGTAATTTTCTCAAACGGCTTTTTTGTCATCAGTTCCTTAAAAACATCCGCTATAGCCAATTTTGTAATCGCTGAATCAATCATACATCCTCCCGAATCAGATTAAATTATTATGATTATATCATATCTTTTTGTTAAATTCAACCGACCGGCGAGCCGTAATTTTTTTTATGATAAACCGTATGAATCGTTGCCAACTAAATATTACCTGAATCCGTGAATCTGTTCAGGCGGCATGCGTGCCGCGTGCGTGCCGCGCATGATTTTGTAATAAGCGATACCTTAATAAAGTTTATATACATAATTGTAATTGACAAAAAATCTGTTTTGTATTACAATATATTTTGTAATATTTTATGAAATTATATCATCACAGTTTTTATGGAGGGAGTTAATGAAATTAAAAGATTGGTTTGTCGGCGATACCGATAATACTTTGATACAATTTTTCAGAAGCCTCTTTGTGGGCGGTGTGGCAACTCTTGCCGATATGGGCGTAATGGTCTTTCTGAGAGAAGTGTTCGGCGTATCGGAATCTATTGCTGCTGTTTTTGCTTTTATTGTAGGATTGGCAGTGAATTATATTATCTCTACCTTCTGGGTATTTGCTAAGGCTAAAGTTAAAAACAGAGCAGCTGATTTTATCGCCTTCGGTGTTATCGGTGTGATTGGTCTGGGATTGACACAGCTGATTATCGCTCCTTTTTCTGTAGAAGGAATTTTCGGAAAAGGTATACTGGTACAGTATTCTGTTTTTGGTTCGCTGATCCCTGCTGATAAGTATTATATTATCGGTAAGATGCTTGCAGTCGTTCTGGTGTATATGTGGAACTTCTTTGCAAGAAAGTTCTTTCTCTATAACAAAAGCGAAAAAACACAAGCTCAGGAAAACACTGCATCTGACAGTTGATAGGGTAAATATGTTGACATATCGACAATGATATACCTGGTTGATATGTCGGCAGTTTCGATAATATTAATCAAATTTTAGTAACAGCT
>CACZPV010000277.1 GCA_902783065.1 uncultured Ruminococcus sp. | reverse complement strand
TAGGCAACATTGATATTTCGAGCAGCTGTTCCCTCCTTTGGTTAGAATGTTCAGTAAAAAACAACGCATTACGATCAGTGCTATAAAATAAACTTTTGCCATATCCTTAATGCTTTAAACACTCAGAACAGGCAAACCAACACTTCACACAACGCTACACATTTTACGCTTATTATACCATAAAAAGAACAAAAATGCAATAATTATTTCAAACCATTAGCAATTATCATCAATTACTCGAGAAAATTTTTAAATTAAAATAAAGTAATTTTGTTAATATTTTATAAATTTCGTAAACTGCGGTATAGCATATAACAGCTATTAAAATCATCTTTTTGACGGTTTGATCGCTGGTCGAAACCAAGAAAAAATGTTCGGTGCGGCAGTCGTTATAAAGCTAATCGCAGCGATGAAACAGGTATAATAGGCAACGTTTTCCCATCTTATATTAATGATATCAAAATCGCATAAAATTCACAATAGGTTTGGGATAAATGGTTATTTTTAGGGACAAACGGTATTCACTTTTTCTTTTATTTACTATATAATTATAGCAAGGAGAGATCACCTATGACTATTGCTATTGTTGATGATAATAAAACAGAACAAAACAAACTATCTAAATCTATTTCCGACTGGGCAAATAAGAATTGTATTCAGATTCAGGCTGAATGCTTTAACAGCGCCGAAGTCTTTCTGAATGCTTTCAAATCAAAAAAATTTGATATTGTCTTTATGGATATAATAATGGACGGAAAAAACGGTATAGAGGCTGCCCGTTTATTGAGAAAGATCAGTATTGAAACTATGCTGATCTTCATAACATCAAGCCCTGAATTCATGTACCAGGCGTTTCCATGCCACGCATTTGATTACATACTTAAACCCTATGCTAACGACCGCATTAACGAGGTACTTGACGAAGCCTTGCGCGTGCTTGGCAAACAGGGCGAAGTAACCATTATAGCAGGTGAAAAATTTCTGTTGTCCGATATTTTATATGTATATTCCGATTCAAACTACTGTGAGATACACGGAAAACAAAAAACAAAACGTGTACGTCTGCCGTTTTCCGATGTAGCCAAACAATTAACGCAGTTCCAATCGTTTATGATAGTAAGCCGCGGCGCAGCGGTAAACTTTGACAACACCATAGATATTACCGATTCTTACTGTGTTATGAACAACGGTGAGCGTATAACTATCAGCAGACGAAAAACAAAAGAAGTGGAACAGCGTTATATGGACAGGCAGTTCAGCAAACTGCTTTCTGAAGGGAAGTGAAAAGATGACTGAGTTTTGGGGCGAATTTTTGGGTTATTTGATTATTATACCGGCAGCATATCTCTGTATTATGCCTGTTCTGGAAAAAAGCAGGGTCAGACCCAAAATACTTCTGCCAACAGTAACAGTTTTTCTGTTGGCGGTGTCGCTGTTTTTATCATATATTCAAGTTAATTTAAGAATTGACTCCAATATCCCGCTTTTTTGCTCTCTTGTTCCGTTGTTTATTGCGTATGTTTTTGTATTTGACGTAAAAAAGATCAAGCTCTGGAATGTCTTTGCCAGCGGCGTTGCCGTCTTTTCTTTCGGTGGTTTAGCATTTTTTTATGTTGAAGCAATGCTTGATACAAAAGAAAAAATAATTATTGCCTATATAGTGAACTGGGGCATATCTTTTCTATTTTTAGGTGCAGAGACAGTATTTTTAAAAAAACTGCGGTGGATGATCAATAATGAAAACATTACGTCATTCTGGAATTATGTGTGGTCTGTTCCGATGGTAGTCACCACCGCCAACATTATTCTTATACCGTCAAAAAACTCACAGGCTCTCAGCGTGCGTGAATTAACGCTTTATATTGTCTTTGAGATCGTAATGCTGGTCTTTCTTCTTGTTTTCATTATATTACAGTATGTAATCATAAGGGTAACAACCGACAAGGCAGAATCGGAGAAAAACGCTCAGCTGCTCAGAATGCAGGCTTCACAATATGAAAAATTGAAAAGATATATTGAAAATACATCTCGCTTGCGTCACGACTTTATCTACCAAGCAAAAACAGCCCAGTCTCTGGCGGCTGCAGGTGAAACAGAACGGCTTAAAAAATTGCTCAGTGATTACGGCACACGGATAGTCTCGGAAACATCTCCTCAGAAATACTGCGACAACTCTGCTTTGAATGCTATTACCGCTCATTATGCAGAGGAAGCTAAGCGGCAGGATATTGATTTTACCACAAAACTAAATGTGGCGCAGGATATCAACATTTCAGACTACAAGCTCTGTTCTATTGTAGGCAATATCCTTGATAACGCAGTTACCGCAGCAGGCGCTGCAAAAGATATACCCCGCAAGATCTTATTTGCAGCTGACACAAAACCAAACGGAGATCTTTATTTGGCTGTTTCAAATACATTTAACGGTATTATATGGAAAGACGGAAGCAAATTTATGTCAACAAAACGGGGCGGGCATGGTATAGGGCTTGAGTCGGTAAAGGCTATTGTAAAAAGCACTAATGGCTATTGTAAATTTCACTATGACGAAAATACATTTTATTCCGAAATTATGCTAAAGCAAAACAGCGATACAACCTAACAGGTTTTAGCCATTCTTTCAATATATTTTAATTTCTATAAATGAACAAAAAAGCGCCTCGTTTATTACCTGATCGTAATAAACGAAGCGCTCAAATTTTTTGTTTCTAAATTATATGGCATATACTGTCCAATTGTTTATGTGCTAAGTGTATAGCTCAACAACATTTTTTTGACCGAGGTATATCTCTTTTCGGGTATTGGAATTACAGAACCGTCAGACATAGAAGCCTTAAAACGCCAAACAGATACGACATGATTCGGATTAACAATGTACCCGGAATGTACACGCACAAGAAAACCCTTGGTCTGTTTTTCAATTTGTGTTACAGTTGTTTTTGCTTTCAGCGTTCTGTCAATTAAATGAACCAGACAATGATGTTCCGGCGTAGACTCCGCCCATATGATCGAGCTTACGGTCACAACATAAAACGCGTTGTCGGTTCCGCGTAAACTTAATCGAGGTTCCTGAACAGGCTTTGCGGCCTGTTTATATAGCTGATTGTAATGTATCGGATAAATGAAGTCATCGTTATGCTGTTCTATCGGGTCGGAGATATGGATCATAAAAATTTTGGGTATTCGCGTTCGGCGTTTCTGTTCATCGACTACATTGACGTCTGCCCAGCTGAACTGTACTCTCTGAAAGATCGGGATCTCATCACCGTTTGGGTAGTAGGTCGTTACCACAAACATCAGCATGACTTCACATGAATAAGCCGAAGTCTGTATACACTGTGCTTCAATACTGCCAACCGAAAATTCAAGATTATTCGGAGAATTATTCCATGCCTTTCGCATATTTTCAAGACCTTTGATATTTTGTCCGATCGCAGGACCGTGCCATATCACATTATCTGTCATGTGTTCAAAATAAGGCTCAATATGATTATTATAATACTCGGCAGTAATGTAAATACTCTTTTCCACACAGTCATTGATTTTCATGATCTTTTTCTCCGTCTTGTTTTAAATCGTGATATTTATACATCATTCGAGTTCTTTTGCCCATAAAACAAGTTATTTTTGTTTTATATCTTGACACCGCTAAGGTTTTGTATTACAGTATTGTAGGTCAAATCAATACTGCTCCGCTTTTTCCTTATCAACTGCCGGTGCAGTTTGTTTGGCAAATATATTGTTTTTTTAGAAAGGAATAGGATCAAAATGGGATCAAAGGAATCCGGAAGTAATACTTCCAAGGACAAAAAAAGAATTATCAGAATTGTTTTGGCTCTTGTTTTATCGGTGGTCGCTTTTTT
>CACZPV010000276.1 GCA_902783065.1 uncultured Ruminococcus sp. | reverse complement strand
CGTGCGTCAGAAAAAAACCGGCGCCGGAAATAATTGTGCAAGTACCCCTAAGCACTAATATCCTTTTTGTTATTTTATCACAAAAATATATAAAATACAATCGTTTTTTTATAAATAAATATTCTTTGTGCATATAGCAAGAATTTGGATGGGTATTTTTGTAATATTATACTATTAGATTTGACGTTTTTGTATATAATTCGATAATTTTTATATTTAAAACGAATTATTTATTCTGATTATAGGTCATTATTTTATACACTTTGCACAAAAAGCATTTTTATACATATCGTCAACCTTAATAGCTGCGAGTATTGGTAAGGATCCGGCGTAACGCCCGCAGTCCCTTAATAAGATGAAACAGGAATGTCTTTTCTTTGTATAATTCATCAATCAACTTCACGGATTAAGGATTTAATTATCAAAAATCAGTAAAGTTTAAGAGTTTGATTGTATTGATTTTAGTGTTCGTTTTTGATATACTGTAAGACAGATTGCTTAATATTCACTTATGCTTTATGAGTTAATCATTTATACTTTCTGCTCTGAAATTTAAGCTGTATCGTGGACTCAGATTACCTGAAAGGATTGGAGGGAATGGCATGCGTTCACCGCTTGCGGACAGATTGCGTCCAAAAAATATAGAAGATATCGTTGGTCAGCATCATCTGCTGGATGAAGGCAGACCACTCCGGAATATCATTGAATCAAAACAAATCCCAAATATGGTGTTTTATGGACCGTCCGGTGTGGGTAAAACAACACTTGCGTCCATTATTGCCAGACAAACAAACCGATCGTTTCATAAACTGAACGGTACAACAGCATCTACAGCTGATATCAAGGCACTCTTTGAAGAACTTAATGGTTTTAACGGTATCAACGGAATCTTATTATACCTTGACGAAATTCAATATTTTAATAAAAAACAACAACAGACGCTTCTGGAATATATTGAAGACGGAAGAATTACTCTGATTGCTTCGACAACAGAAAACCCGTACTTTTATGTATACAGCGCAATTCTTAGCCGTTCAACTGTATTTGAGTTTAAACCTGTTGAACAAAAGGATGTCATTGCAGCAGTAAACCGTGCTTATGATTATCTCTCCGGCGAACTCGGAGCGGAAATTCATGTTGAACCAAAGGCGGCAGAGTATATTGCCTATGCCTGCGGAGGCGATGTTAGAAAATCAATTAATGCTGTGGAGCTTTCTGTTATTGCAGCAAAACGCTATGAAGAAAAGATTGATGTTACTGTTGATACCGTTTCGCAGCTGACACAGAAAAGTGCAGTACGGTATGACCGTGAAGGTGATGAACATTATGATCTGCTTTCCGCTTTTCAGAAGTCGATGAGGGGGAGTGATCCTGATGCGGCAATTTTGTATCTTGCACGGATTCTGGAAGCAAATGATCTGCCGTCCGCCTGCCGGCGGCTGATGGTATGCGCATGTGAGGATGTGGGACTTGCCAATCCGCAGATTATTCCTATTGTCAAAGCGGCTGTCGATGCAGCAATGATGGTGGGACTGCCGGAAGCAAGGATTCCGCTGGCAGATGCGGTAATACTGGTAGCACAGTCCCCCAAATCCAATTCAGCCTACAATGCAGTTGCAAGAGCAATGGCAGATATTGAAGCCGGCAAGGCGGGCGGTTTTCCACGGCAGCTGCAGAACAAGCACTATGATGGAGCAGATGCAGAAATCAAAGGTCAGTTTTATTTGTATCCACATGATTATCCTGACCATTGGGTAGAGCAGCAATATCTTCCTGATGGGGTAAAGAATGAGGTTTATTATGAACCGGGCGAAAATAAAACGGAACAAGCTTATAAGGCTTATTGGGATAGGATCAAAAACAAGAAATAAATAAGCCGGAATCCGTGAAACTCGGCATTGATGATCAATAGAAATATAATCATAACTCGATATTATACATTTTCAGAATCACCTGACAGGTGCGTTTTTTGCTGATCCCTCTGCTCCTTCCCAGTAGGGCGGTTACAGGATAGTGACGGCTGCTGGTGTGCGCAGCATGCCAGCAGCCTTAATAAGATGAAAAACGGAAGGTTTTCTGTAAACCACAAAGTCAGCTTCACGGATTCAAGGGACAAATAATGTTCAATTTTTTGTGAAAGGTTTTTCTACAGGAAAGCCATGATAAGATTGGGAGGCAGATCCGCAATTGCAGCGGATGAAAGCGGAGATAATATGAAAATAGGGAAAGTTGAAATAAAAGGATATGCAGCACTTGCGCCGATGGCAGGCGTAGCAGACAGATCATTCAGAGAATTGTGCGTTGATTTCGGGGCGGCTTATGTTGTCGGAGAAATGGTAAGTGCCAAGGGAATTACATATCATAGTGAAAAATCATATGAATTATTGGAATTATCTGAAAAGGAGCGTCCGGCGGCAGTACAGCTGTTTGGATATGAACCGGATGTAATGGCAGAAGCAGCAGCATTTGCGATGCGCTATGCGCCGGACATCATTGATATCAATATGGGATGCCCCGCTCCGAAAATTGCAGGAAACGGGTCAGGTGCAGCGCTGATGAAATCGCCGGAACTGTGCGGAGAGCTTGTGTCGGCTGTGAAAAAAGCGGTTGATGTACCTGTTACGGTGAAGATTCGCAAGGGCTGGGATAAGAACAGTGTAAATGCGGTTGAAGTGGCAAAAATCTGTGAACAGGCCGGGGCGGACGCAGTTACTGTACACGGCAGGACTAGAGAACAGCAGTATATGCTGTCTGCCGACTGGGATATTATCAAAGCAGTTAAACAGTCTGTCAGTATTCCTGTGATAGGAAACGGTGATATTACTACAGCAGAAGAAGCTGCCGGAATGTATGAGCATACGGGCTGTGATCTGGTGATGATTGGCAGAGGTGCGCTTGGTAATCCGTGGATTTTCCGGGAAGTGAACAGCCTGATCGGCTATGATCGTCCCTCACTTCCGGTGTCTGACGCTGAGCGGATCAGCGTCCTTTTGCGCCATATCAGAACCCTTTGCGAATATAAGGGAGAGGACATCGGTATGAAAGAGGCAAGAAAGCACAGCGCATGGTATTTTAAGGGGATGCGTGACGCTGCTTCGCTGAGAAGAAAAGCAGGAACTCTCTGTACATTTGATGATCTGATAGAGCTTTGCAAAATGATCGATGTATAGGCACTCACGCAGTGATATGATTGAGCAAATCGGGATAATTCAGATAACCGATTGTAAAATGGCGAACAACTCGACAAAATCCGAAAAGCTTTGAAAAGCGGAGAAAATTGTAAAAGTGTAAATATCAAAATCCGCATAAACAGATGATTTTTGACTTTTACAATCGACTAAAAAATTTCAGATAGCCGATTGTAAAAAGGCGAGGGTTTGTGCCGCCTGCGGCGGCACAAACCCTCGCTCCCGAAAGTCAAAAACAGCATGAGTAAAGGAATTTCAGACTTTTTATAACCGACTAAAAAAAATTCAGAAGAAAGGAGGAATATCAATGAAGATTTCCGTGGTGGTTCCGTGCTATAATGAAGAAAGCAATATAGAACCGTTTTATCATGAAATGAAGAAACTACCTGAACACCTTCCGCTGGATACGGAACTGGAAGTGATATTTGTCAACGATGGTTCGAGGGATAATACTATTGATGAGGTAAAGAAACTTGCCGGTATTGACCCGGTTATAAAATATATTGATTTTTCCCGTAATTTCGGAAAAGAAGCAGCAATGCTTGCGGGACTGGAATATGCGGGCGGTGATTATGTGGTGGTAATTGATGCTGATTTGCAGGATCCGCCGTCCCTGATTCCGAAAATGTATGATATCATCCGAAACGGCGATTATGAAAGGGTTGCAACCAGAAGAGTGGACAGAAAAGGAGAACCGCCGATACGTTCTTTTTTTGCAAAGATGTTTTACAAGCTGATTAATAAAATCTCGGATGTTAAAATTGTAGACGGTGCAAGGGATTTTTCCATGATGTCGAGAAAAATGGTCAATTCCGTTTTATCACTTAAAGAGAAAAACAGATTTTCAAAAGGTCTTTTTGAATGGGCAGGATATAAAACAAAATGGCTTGAATTTAAAAATCACAGCAGAAATGCGGGTTCTTCCAAATGGTCATTCTGGAAGCTGTTTTCCTATTCGATAGAAGGAATTGTTTCATTTTCAAGTTATCCGCTTGTTCTTTCTGCAATATTGGGTGTGTTCCTGTGTGTGATATCGTTGTTCTTTATTATCGTAATTATTGTCAGGCAGTTGTTTTTTGGTGATCCCGTTGCCGGATGGGCTTCTACCGTCTGTGTGATTTTGTTTGTATCAGGACTTCAGCATCTGATGATCGGGATTATAGGAAGCTATCTGGCTCGGATTTTTATTGAAATCAAAGACAGACCGTCCTATATTGTTCTGGAAACAAATATGGAAAACGGGAACTGATGCCCTGAATATTACCGAAAGTCAGAATGATTATAACATAAAAGCTTTGTATGAAATACAGGAGGAAAAATAATGGATTTAATAGAGGTAAGTGATAATCAGAACCGCCATCCGTGGGAACTTTCCAGAACGGCAATGGTGCTTAATCAGCTTAAAAAGCTTAAAATACATGGAAATGTACTGGATATAGGATGCGGCGACAGCTATTTTGACAAACGGCTTCTTAAGGAACATCCTGACCTTCATATTTATGGAGTAGATATATATCTGGAAAATGAAATGCATAACGGGAATCTCCATGCATTGAATTCGCTTGATCATCTGCCTGATATTAAATTTGATTATATTATTATGATGGATGTTCTGGAGCATATAGAGGACGATAAAGGATACCTGAAAAATGTTCTCATGCGTCTAAAAAAAGACGGCACAGTATTTATCACGGTCCCGGCATTTATGTCGCTGTATTCTCTGCATGATGAAGAACTGAAGCATTTCAGACGATATAATCACAAACAGCTGAGAGAAGTTACCAAATCAGCAGGACTGGACGAAAAAAGATGGTCATATTTTTATTTCTGCCTGATACCTCTGAGATTGCTTACCAAGAATAAAACAGAAAATCTGAGCGGATGGCAAAAATCCGAAAAGGAATTTTCCACAAGATTTGTCACATGGGTGCTGAATACGGATTTTCGGTTTCTGAATGTATTGTCACGGATTTGTCTGCATATTCCGGGATTATCGCTTCTGTCGGTTCTGAAACCCGGGAAGGATGGTGAAGATTAAAATTGTCCAAAACATGTAAATTTAAGTCAAAATGGACAATAGCAGCAGCTGCTGCTGTTTTGATCTGCACTGTTTTTATGAGTTTCATGATGACATTCAAAGAACAGTATCATGTAGATGAAATATGGAGTTACAGCCTGTCAAACAGTACCCACGGAGCTTTTTTTTATTGGTTTACAGAAGGAATAGGTCCTGTTGACTCACCTTCACGAAATACTGGTTATGACTATACAAAAAGCACTGAATTTGCTGATTATTACAACCACTGGCATGACGGAACTTTTTATCATAATTTTCTCACAGTACAGCAAGGAGAACAATTTGATTACGGAAATGTGTATTATAATCAGGTATGTGATGTACATCCGCCGCTGTATTATTTTATGCTGCATACAGTTTGTTCCTTTTTTCCTGACAGCTTTTCCGGATGGCAGGGTCTGGTGCCAAATCTGATTTTCTATATGCTTACTCTGATTGTGCTGTATCTTATTGTCAGAGAACTTACCGGATCGGAAAAGAAAGCAGTTTTTGCTATGATCTTCTGGGGATTTTCAAAGGGTGCTGTCAGTGATACCTCATTTATCAGGATGTATTGTATGCTGACATTTCTGACGGTATGTCTTGCATACTTCCATATCAGATTTATTAAGGAAGGAAAAACAAGATATGCTGTATTGGCGGCAGTGGTTGATGTTCTGGGATTTCTGACCCAATATATCTTTTATATTCCTGCCTTTTTCTTTACATTATTTTCATGTTTGTATTTGTTATTTAAAAAGAAATACATAGTTTTTTTCGGCATCGGATTCAGTGCCTTATCGTCTGTTGCCGCAGCGATGGCAATTTTTCCGATGTCGGTGATTCATATGTTCAACGGCGCTCACAGCCATAAACCAATACAGGATTTTCTGTATGGAGGTCTTGTATCTTTATTTAAAAGTATAAAAACATTTATAAAGTGTGTTTCGGAAGATCTCATGATTCCTGTAAATATATCGTCTGCCTATATTGAATCTATAATTTTTGAGATTTTTTCTCTGGTAGTTGTACTTGCTGCAATCATAACGTTTATTGTTTTGCTCAGACGATGTAAGTCAAAGGGTCAGGATAAAAAGGAATATTTTGCGGAACTTTTCCGTTCATCTGTAAAAAAACTGTATCAGTATCCGGTATTTCACGGAGCATATGCTGTATCGGTATTATCAATAGTGTTTTCAGGGATATTTGTCGGACAGGTGTGTCCGAGAATGGGCTATTTTACCGGAAGATATTACTTTTTTATACTGCCTTTGGTTTCCATTATTATCAGTCAGCTCATAATTTTCATCGCAAAGACAATACTGATAAAAGTCAGAAAAAAACCTTGTCAGAAGCTTTTGTATCCGATTTCTGCTGCTGCGGCAGCACTGATAATTTTTGGAGGACATAATTCCGGAACAAATTACTATCTCAAACAGGCACCGGATATCGATATTGTCCAGAAATTGAAAGGAAATATTTGTTTTTTCCGGTCTGACAATCATATGATTCATGCTTTTTCCGAACCTTTTCAAAACGCTGAAAAGGTATATTCGTCTTACGGCGACGATATTAATCTGATGGTTAAGGAGATGAATCTGGTTCACGAACCTTATATTTTTATTTCATATTCGTCTGCAGAAGATTCACAGAAGCTTGTATCAGGACTAAATAATGCGAAGATAACATTACTTGGAAAAATGGAATATACAATCGAGAATCAGAGCTATTATGTATACCAAATAGACCCACAGCCAGCGTAATGCTGCCCGGCGAACCGCCGTATTTACCTTGGGGGAATCCCTTTGTTTAAAAACGAAGAGTTCTCCCCCAGACCCCTTTCCGAAAAAAACTAAAAATATTTATAGGATATATTCTAAAACATTTGATCGTAACGGGGAAACATCGAAGGATGCAGATAGATTTTGCTAAATCTTGTCATCCTGACTTTGATTTTGATAATTAAACTTATCATTAACTGAGATAGCAGATGACGGATAAATGTAATTTAGTCAAATAGCTGTGGGTATTAGTAAGGGACCAGCGGCTCGCTGGCAGCAAGGCTGATTTTTAAAAAAAACTGCCTGTTCTGCCGCCAAAGCCACCCATATTTCCCATACCTCCTCTGCCGCCCATCATAGACTGAGGAATAGAGTTAACCTGTGAACCGTTGATAATAATTGTACCGCCATTATACTGCGCCGTTCCATCATAGTCAAAAGAGGATGTTGGAGCGGTGATATCAATTGTACCGCCGTTAACAATTATATTTCCGTTTGCATCAACTGCATCTGTATCTCCCTGCCCCATTACGATCTTTACAGTACCGCCGTTAAACTCAATTGTAGGCGTAGAATATGATCTGCTCTTTTGTGACGCATTAATACCATCGTCAGATGCATTAATATTAATTGTACCACCGTTGATCTGCACATATGTCGCTTCAATTCCTTCAGCAGCTGTCAGATTAAAAGTACCGCCGTCAATCTGCACTGCCGTTGTACCTTGTATTGCATCACTGGGAGCGCTTATATTGAATGTTCCGTCATAAATATAGATCCATCCGACTGTATCATCTTCATCGTTTTCACTATGAAATCCATCTTTTGATGAGTTAATGGTAAAATTACCTGTATATACGGCGATTGAATCATTTGCTTCAATGCTGTCCTTAGCACTTGTAATATTGTAGGTACCTCCGGTCACCTTAATATCGTCCTTGCCGGAAATACCATTGCCGGCTGCGGAATTAATATTCAGTATTCCCAGCCCGTTAAGAACAATATCGTCCTTGGAGAAAATTACCGCGTCTGTCTTGGTAGAACCGTCTGATACAAAAGTTCCCGTCACAGAAAGGGTATTTTCACTGTTTGTGGTGGTAATAAAGCATTTATCTGCTGAAACAACATAAATTGCCGGAAAATTATCATTGGTAATGTTCAGACCGTCCAGTACCAGCTGTACCTTAGCTTCTTTATCTGCCTGCACTTTTACGGTAAAGTTTCTGGCATTTCCTGTGATAAGATAAACACCTGCTTCTGTTATTGTTACAGTATTTCCATCGCTTGCTGTTACAGTTTTTGAATTTGTCAGATCTGCTGTCTGGGTAAGGTCACGACTGGTAAACAGATTTGAAGTATCAAGTATGCCCCCGGTATTTGCTGTATATACCGAAGTAACTGTTTCGGAAGGCTGTACAGATGCTCCGCTGTTGACAGCACTGCTTTTATTGCTTTCGGATACTGACGCTGTATTTCCGGAATTGCTATTGCCGGATACAACTGCACCAGAGTTGTTTTGCGCAGTACCGGAGTTCTGTCCGGCATTGCCTTGTGTACTGCCGCTGACTGCGCTGCTGCCGGAACTCTCCTGAGAAGAACTGTTTTGTACAGCCGCATTTTGCGGAACAGAAGCTGAAGTTCTTCCTGAAATTCTTCCGCTGCCTGCTGACTTTGAACTGCTCTGTTCCTGACTGCTGCTTTCAGTGCTGTTCTGCTTTGTTTTATCTGTACCAGCTTTACTTTCCTGCGTCTTACTTTCTGTGGAAGAACTTTCCTCAGACGATTCAGTAGAAGCATCGGATGTTCGTGATGTTTCAGACACCGGTGTATTTTCCTGTTGGGACTGTCCCGGATCTGCCGT
>CACZPV010000275.1 GCA_902783065.1 uncultured Ruminococcus sp. | reverse complement strand
TTTGATATCATGTATTTTACAATTCTTCTCCGCTGTAATCCGTAATTTTCATAGCTTTTGCGTTGAAAAAACTACTTTTTGACTTTCTGGAGCGGGGTTTGTGCCGCCTACGGCGGCACAAACCCTCGCCTTTTTACAATCGGCTATTCAGGCAGTTAAATTACAGCAACTAAAATCGTGCGCCGGTGTGACGTTGGACCATTTAATACCCGAAGCTACATTGAATAAAACAAATTTATCAGATATATGCTATGTTGATCCAATGTTCAGTATGAATCACGGGTATGAGGTCTGAATAACTGAAACAAAGCAAGCGACTATCGCGTTTCAGCTCGGGCAGTTCACCGGGCGGCATATCTCTTATTATCCATGAAGTCATATTCACGAATATGGTATTGCTATAATTATACTACATTATACCATTAATTTTCAATATTATCATAAAATATTAGCTAAAATATTTACTACTTTCTAAAACTTACCGCTTTAATAATCTGCAATTACTTTTCCGGCTATTTATTAAAACTTTTATTTTTGCTATCGCTCTCAGCCTAGATAAAATTAACCCTCTGCACTATTTTTCCCATTCCAGCTATTACTGCACGTATTTAAATTTATTGTATTGTATGCAAAACAGCATTCCCATAATAATGCTGTAAAATTTCCTGATAGTCTGCACCGTTTTTTGCCATGCTTTGTGCTCCGTATTGACTCATTCCTACACCGTGACCGTAACCCCGTACGGTAAAAGTGAACAGACCACCGGCATATTCGATTTCAAAAGCAGCGCTTCGCAGGGCAAATGCCGTTCTGATCTGTGATCCGGTTAGCTCTGTACCGCAGATATTTATTTTTCTGACCGTTCCCGATGAAGTGCGGTCGATTTTTTTTATATATTCTTCGGCTTTCCCCGAAAAAATTATATTACCGTCTGCGCTGCGGAGCCGTTCTTTAAATTCGTCAAGGCTGAATACTGTATCCGTGATATAATCCGGAGCATATATGTCTCCGGGACTAGCAACGGCGCGAAGATATTCACTTTCAAAACCAAAAACATCCGATGCATTCTCAGTCGATCCACTTGAAATTGCATGATAAGCGGCATCGATCAATTCACCATCTTTACCTGTTAATACCTGTCCGTATACACTGTCACATGCCTTTTTTATTTTTTTAATACTATCGTTGTACAAAGCTCCCCATTTTTCCTTTAACAGGCTGTTACTGTAATAAAATTGTCCCTCATTAAGATCGGCAGAAAAATCGGCTCCGTTAAGTCCGGCAGAGGGTGTCTTCCGTTCGTGTTCTCTGAGCCGGCAAAAATATGTGTATGCTGCTACAGCCTGTGCTTTCAGCGCCTCTTCTTCAAATGACGGCGGCATTTCATAGGCAACTGCACCATAAAGAAACTCCTTGTCACTGATATGAATTGTTTTTCCCGTTGCTGTATCAAGTATGATAAAACTGCGATCTGAAGAATTTATATCATCAGATGGTACAGATTCTGACTGTGGTTCGCCAGACAGTTCTTTTTTGTATAATGCGGTTGTTTCTTTGATAGAAAGCATCGGGAGCAGTGCCATAATCAGAAATAATGATAACATAATAATAAATTTCTTCTTCATAATTTTCTCCAGAAAAAAATTTTTAAAATGTATAAAAACGGACAGGCAGCCAATGTTATTCAACGTTTACTTCTTATCCGGGCTGCGGGCAAAAAAGCGCATTTGGCGGGTGATTTTAAAATGTCAAATACAGCATAAACCTATCATCATAACTGCACTTTTATTGTTCATTAATACCTGGTTCCACGGATTCAGGTGATAATAGAATAAAAAGTTTTTCCTATATTAAAGTATTATGTCGTCTGTTCTTGACATATGAACAAAAAAAAGTTAAAATATATGATGTATTGTTGTATGGGATTTCCCGTGATTGATGAAATGAGGTATGTGATATGACGGCTGCTGCCGGTTTTTATAATGATAAGTTAACCGAGCTTTGTGACGAATATCGAAGATACAACGGCTTTAATAATCAGGACTATCTTACCTACGGAGTAAAAAGAGGTCTGCGTAATCCTGATGGAACAGGCGTTATGGCTGGTCTTACTAATATATGTAATGTTCATGGTTTTATGATTGCAGATGGTGAAAGGATTCCGGACGAAGGAAAGCTTACCTACAGAGGTTATGATGTCAATGACATTATCAATGCCTGTGTAGAAGAAAATCGTTTCGGTTTTGAGGAAACTGCATGGCTTCTGCTGTTTGGAAGTCTTCCGGATGAAACCCATCTGACAAGATTCAAGGACATTCTGGGACACTACCGGGAACTCCCGCATAATTTTGCGGAGGACATGATTATGAAACTTCCGTCAAGGGATATTATGAATAAGCTTGCTCATTCTGTGCTGGGACTCTATACATTTGACGAAAACCCGGATGATACTTCTCTGGAAAATACAATGCGTCAGTCTATACAGCTTCTGGCATCCCTTCCGACGATAATGACATACGCTTATCAGGTTAAAAGAAGGGCATTCGATAAACAAAGTATGTTCTTTCATCCCATCGACCTTTCTCTTTCTACAAGCGAATCTATCCTTCGTGCGCTGAGGTTTGATACAAAATTTACTGATTCGGAAGCAAAGCTGCTCGACCTTTGCATGATTCTCCATGCGGAACACGGCGGCGGTAATAACTCAACATTTTCCACAAGAGTTCTTTCAAGTTCAGGAACAGATACATATTCTGCTATTGCGGCAGCAATAGGTTCTCTTAAAGGTCCCCGTCACGGCGGAGCTAATCTCAGAGTGCGTACTATGATGAACGAGCTTAAAAAGAGTGTAGAGGATTGGCAGGATGAAGAACAGGTTTACAACCATCTGGCATCAATTATCCGTAAAGAAAAGGGTGACGGAACAGGTCTGATTTACGGATTCGGTCATGCAGTGTACACTCTTTCTGATCCTCGTGCCGTTATTCTGAAAAAAACGGCTGCAAAGATTGCAGAAGAAAAGAATATGATTGCGGAATTTGAGCTTTATAAACTGGTAGAAAAACTTACACCTAAGGTAATGGCTGAAATAAAGAACAGTTCCAAGGTTATCTGTGCTAATGTGGATTTTTATTCCGGATTTGTGTATGATATGCTCGGAATCCCAAGTGAAATGTTTACGCCATTGTTTGCGGTATCGAGAATAGCCGGATGGTGTGCTCACCGTATGGAAGAAGTTACCTATGGCGGCAGAATCATTCGTCCGGCATATCGCTCGATGGTCCATAGTAAAAAATACATGCCGATTGCACAGCGTACAGAATGAAACATCGTATAAATAAAATGTATTTTGTGTTTTACAATCAGCTGAATATGAAATAAAAAGGAGATTTTTATATGAAAATCAACAAACTGTGGATTCCTATGATTATTTTTGGTATCATAGGCGGTATTGCTAAATTATGTGATACCGTATTTAATGTAAAAGGAATCGGATTTTTTGTGGATTCCGGTGTATGTGCAGCAATTTTTGTTGTTTCTATCATTGTTGTGTGGCTGATAGGCATTATGCTGCTGATTGCCGATAGGAGAGTGGAAGTTGAACTTACACCTCCAAAAAGCAGAATTACCGGTTTTTTTGGATTTGTTTCTGCGGTTTCCCTTCTTGGCACGGGAATACTTTCGCTTTTTTCCCTTGGATCTTCAGAGTCTATGGCAGGCAGCATTATTATGTGTTTGCTTAGTCTGGCAGGCGGTGCAATATTACTTTATGAATCATGCATATCTTTTACAGGACATAATGGAATGATTCGCTTTCCTCTTGCGGGACTGCTTCTTCCGGCATGGGCATGCGGCAGACTGATTACTTTGTTTATAGAGTATTCCAAGGTGTCTATCCATGCAACTGAAATGTTTGATGTTATCTCTGTGACCTTTCTGATGCTGTTCCTTTTTTATCAGGCAATGCTTTTTGCTGAAATTGGTCCGAGAGCATCAGTACGCAGAACCACTCTCTATGGTATATGCTATATTATGTGCGGCTTGATTACGACAATTGATATTATGATTAAAATGTTCTCCCCCACTCCCGATGCATCCGGAATTGATACACTCGTTATCGAGCCTACCATCGGCAGAATAATGACCTGTATCGGTGACCTGTCATTTGTGGCATATACGGCAGCTTTTGTTATAAGCAATGCTAAAAATGCTGTAATCGAAAGACTTGACGGCGAGGATGACGATGAGGATGATCCCGAATTTCTTGGTTCGATTTCTTCGGAACGACCGGCTAAGAAAGATGAAACTCCAAAGGGAACAGGCAGCAAAAAGAAAAATTCAGGAAAAGTTAAAAGCAGCGGAATGATTCGTACCGTGGAAGATGATGATGCTTCTGACTCTGATAAAACCGAAGATTTTGTTTTGAAATTTGACAAAACTGATTCGCTTGATTTTTCCAATCTCAATAAAGCAATCAGTGAAAGTACCGGAGAACAGGATGAAATTATTGAGCCGTCACCGATGACCTTTGAAAGTATTATGGACAGTAAGCCTGCACCTATGACTTTTGAAAGTATTTCAGAAAACGAGTCGGCTTCAATCACAATCAAAAACATAGCTGCCGAATATTCTGAGGAAATTGAACAGGAACCTCAGGAAGAAGAATTTGAAGTACCATCTTATACGGATCAGAAAGCTGAAAAAGAAGAATATGTTGATGACAGCTTTACTGATTTTGATGATGAAGACATTTTTGCTGATGAAAACAGCCAGAATGATTATGATGAAATCTTCCGTATGCTTGATGAAATGGATACGGATAAATAAAACGTTTTCACCGTTCCGCCACCGGCGGGACGGTGAATTTTTTATCATGTATTAGTATAAGGAAAAATTTTAAAATTTTTTTGTTAAATTTTACGTAAACACTTGTAATTTTTATTAAAATGCTATAAAATAATTACAGTACTATAAATGAGCAAAGCTTTATAAGATGTTCGGAAAATATCGGAATACTTAAAAAATTAAATTGTTCTGCTTCTCTGTGTTGTTTTCAACCGTTGTGGGGTATGAAAAAGGACGAGTAGAGTTTTGCGGATGTTTTGTTCAGTTATAGACAGAGAAAATTTTCAGGAGGTAATTCCCATGTCAGTTAAAGTTGCTATTAACGGTTTTGGCCGTATCGGTCGTCTTGCATTCAGACAGATGTTTGGTGCTGAAGGTTATGAAGTTGTTGCTATCAACGATCTTACAAAACCTTCTATGCTCGCTAACCTTCTT
>CACZPV010000274.1 GCA_902783065.1 uncultured Ruminococcus sp. | reverse complement strand
CTGACATTAAGGTATGCTTGTCGGCTGCTTACGCTGCTGCTGGTATTTACAACACTGGTAGCAGCAATCGCAATGAGCGCAGTGGAAAGAATGACAAGTACTGCGGTTATCGCCATAGCAACGGGCAGCGAAATACCACGTTTGCTTTTCAGCTTTTTCAATAACATAGCAGCAACTTCCTTTCCAAAAAGAATTTTAATATTTCGTACACTGTTTATGTCCCGGCAAGGCACAAACAGATATACTAATCTACTATCCCCTTAATTATATTACACGATTTTCCCATATTCAAGATTATTTCTGTTTATTTTATACTTTTTGTATGATTAATCAATTCAGACACAAGCCATTTATGCAATTTTAACAATGCTCCCTGTATTATCTCACTCCTTCCTTATCAGTCGTCTGTATTTCTATAAAGCGACAAAATCGTTTATTTATGCGGATTACAGCCTTTTTTTTTACATGTCAGTAACCCATTGGTGGAATGTTCACATTTTGTTAATATTTATACACTGTTTCCTTAATGATAAAACTATACTCTCGGTAGAAAATATGCTGTGATCTGCTTGTGCGGAAGGCGGATTATCAGCAGAATTTTATTCTCTTAGCACTACATTTCCTTATCATTACAGTAAGCTTATACAGATACAGTCAGGCTTTATCTTACTCAGCTGCAAAACATTCCTGTCATACAGCTGTCGCATGAGTGTAATTTTTGCTCAGCCTTTGACAATGATCTGTCGTTATTATGTTTTTTATTCTTTAAAATCATTATAAGATATGATTTTAAGTCACTTTTAATTTATTTTTCTCATTTCACAGATGTAAAGTATATTTCTTTATATACTTATTGTACTTATTTCCTTTTAAAAAAGTTACTATAGTTTTAATAATATTGATTATTAAATAAACTTATCTGTTTCCTGATAAATCATAATTAATTTTCAAAAATTATCGTAAATTTGTGAATTATTCAAAGTACCGTTTATATAAGGCTTTTACGCTATGTAAAGCGTTACGCTTTACATAGCGTATCACGCAAGTATTTTGCTTTACACTTGCTTATATAGTACTCTGATGATATATATTTTTCAATAAAGCAACAATAAAAAAAGTCCGGTATCAAAAAGTATACCAGACTTTATAAATCCCATTATGTGATTGCAACTGAAATCAAGGAAAATGCTATTAAAGCAATTGTCATTATAATATAAACAATCATTCCTGCATTAATAAAGGATGCTTTAATACCCGAAGCAGTACTCAGTTCTCCTTCCCTGTGTTCGATATATATTTTTTTTCGATTAACAATCATCATTGCCAGACCAAAACACACTGTCGCAAAATATACCATTACGTAACCCATATACAAAGAAATCCAGACAGCATGCTGTGCAATAAATTCTTCATCTATTAACTTATCGCCCAGCATTTGCACAAATTCCATATATTCGGATTTATATAAAAGAAAATGCACTAAAAACGAACTAAGACCGTTAATAATAACATGAAATAAAAGCGTTATTTTTATATTGCCGCTCCTTACATATATATAGCCCAGAATCAGACCTATTCCGAAAGCATAAAACAACTGATATAAATTCATATGAAACATACCAAATGTCAGCGCAGAAAATAAAATTGCTGCTTTTTCACCGTATGCCAAAGTTCTGTCAATTATCATCTTTCTGAATATCAGTTCTTCAAAAACAGGTGCTATAATAACTGCAACAATAATAATAAGTGGATCAAGACTTTGCACAAGAGTTCCAATATTATTGACAGACTTTCCGTTTGACAATATCATAGAAAGAAACGTTCCAACCATATTTCCTACAAAGATAATCGGAAAACACATTGTAAACAGCTTAAATATCTGCTTTCCCTGCATCTTAGATTTTTCCGGAACTGTTTTCTTCATTTTCCAAAGCACTAAAATAATAATAGGAAAACATAATAAATACATCGGAACAAAACTTATCAATATATTGACAGTCGTTTCCGAAAGAGATATAGATTTGTTTTCAATAAGTCTGGAAAACAGTTCCCTCAGGCCATATGCTCCCAGAACAGCAGCTGCATATGACACCGCCAGGGCAAGAGCAATTTTAGAATAAGTTTTTCTGCAGTTTTTTTTGGTATCCATTACCGGATCCGCCATCATTTCATTTTGATCCATGTTTACTCCTTTTCTGACAATACAAAAGTCAAGTCAATTTTTATACAGCTATATACTGTATATATAAAGTTTAAACATATTCTACAAATTTGTCAAGTAGAACATGCCGCCGTCAATTTAATTCCTACTGCCGCATTGACTTAAATGATTTCATTAGCCGTCTACTTTCTTGGTTCATGATAAAATTGAATTACTAAAATTATAGTTTCAGTTTTTTCAGGAAAAAGGGCTGGGGGATAACCCTTTGTTTTCAAACAAAGGGTTTCCCCCCGGGAACCAAATGTAGCCTCGACAAGGAAATTGGATATTTGCTTTGATTAATATGTTATGATATAATTGAATAGAAGTTTTTCACAGCAGAGATTTATAATATATCATGAAAAAGGAGTTTTATCCATGCTAAATCAATTTTCACGTACAGAACTCATCTTTGGTAACAGTGCTATGGAAAAATTAGCTGCTTCCAGAGTGGCAGTTTTCGGTATAGGAGGTGTCGGCAGTTATACAGTTGAAGCACTGGTACGAAGCGGAATTGGCAGTATTGATATTATCGACAGTGATACTGTTGCCCTTACAAATCTTAACCGTCAGCTGATAGCTACCCACAAAACAATCGGAATGTATAAAGTAGATGCAGCCGAAGAAAGGATACATGATATCAACCCTGAGTGCATTGTACGTAAATATAAAACTTTTTATCTGCCTGAAACCAGAGAACAGTTTAATTTTACACAATACGATTATGTAGTAGACGCAATTGATACAGTAACAGGAAAACTATCGCTTGTTGAAGATGCTCAGGCAGCCAACGTTCCAATTATCTGTTCAATGGGTGCCGGCAACAAAATTGATCCCACTGCATTTGAAGTTACAGACATCTATAAAACATCAGTCTGCCCTCTCGCACGTGTAATGAGAGAGCAATGCCGGAAAAGAGGAATCAAAAAACTAAAAGTAGTTTATTCCAAAGAACAACCTCTTTCTTCCATAAATAAAGAAAACTTTTTAATTGAGCATCAGAATTCATCAGAATTAAAAAATACCGGTCGAAGGGATATTCCCGGCTCCAACGCATTTGTTCCATCAGTTGCAGGTCTGATTATTGCCGGTGAAATCATTAAGGATCTGATAAAATGATGCATTAAGAACAGCATGAAAAAAACCTGCTGAAATAATCAGCAGGTTTTCTCTTTGGAGCGGATGACGAGGCTCGAACTCGCTACCTCAACCTTGGCAAGGTTGCGCTCTACCAGATGAGCTACATCCGCATATCATTGGTGCCTTCGGGCGGAATCGAACCACCGACACGGGGATTTTCAGTCCCCTGCTCTACCGACTGAGCTACAAAGGCATATTGGCGATCCGGAACGGGATCGAACCGTCGACCTCTAGCGTGACAGGCTAGCGTTCTAACCAGCTGAACTACCGGACCG
>CACZPV010000273.1 GCA_902783065.1 uncultured Ruminococcus sp. | reverse complement strand
TCCGTTTGGAATGGAAAGCACCTGTGAGCCGAACAGAGATATAAAACTCTCTGAACAGTTACAGGCGGCTTTATCAAATATTCAGGGTAAAATCGAAACTGCAACAATTACAACACAGCAAGAGCCTGAATACACACCGATAGTTGCCGCACCGGAAAGCCTGCGAAATTGCAGTTATTTTCTTTCTGACGGTAAACCGTTCTTTTACGAAAGCGGAGAAAGCACTCCTGTAGAGTTCCCGAGATCAAAGGCAAATCTTGAAGCGAAACTTCAAAAGCTTCTTGACAGTCCGAGAGACGATACCGTTACTTTTGTTGAATAAACAGACGTAAAGCTATAAAATGAGCTGCGCAGCCTTTCTTTTTTATAACCGCAAAGCAAAGCTTTTAATAACTTTCTGTTGAGAATTAGTTTATCCCCCGCCCGGGCTTGCGCTTACGGGCAGGGGATATCGTTTATACCGTATTATCCTTCTATTATTCTTTTATTTGATACATTCAGGGATTATAATCAGTCCATTCGCCAGCCGAATATTTGTACTTCACTTTATCTATTCCTTTACCTGCTTTTGCCAGCTGAGTCATGTCAATTTTATAAACCTTGCCTGGATTCACTTCCTTATCGTATTTTATATCCTGTGTCTGATAGGCTTCGTTCCCTTCTGCCATCTCATCTTCACCGATACCATTGTTGAAAATTATTCCGACAGCACCGCTTGGTGCAAGAACCCTATATATATCAGTATCGCCTATTCTTTCCATTTCTATACCTGGCCAATCGAATGAATAGTATTCGTTTGATGTGATCTTTGTACAGGAAGAACCATACGGTCCCCACCAGTATGCACAAACCTTATCCCATTTTGTTTCGCTGTTGTCATAGTAAACGTAATCCTTTTCGGTAGGTTCTCTTACTTCAACGCTTGTTTCGTTCAGATAATCTGAGATCTTTTTTTGAGCATCTTCCGGTAACAGGACTTCTACGCCGTTTTCCAGTGCGGAAACCTTGTGTTCAAATGCCGCCTGTAAAAATTCAGGGAAAATATTCTGCCAGTAGACGTTCAGATGTTCGCCAGTCTGGTACACACTGCAAACGATCCTGTCCTTCGGATAACCGCACTTTATCAGGTAATTGTTCATTAGCGCTGCTACAGCACCGTTGTCAAGCTCATAATCTCCGGCATAAATATAGAGATAAGGATGATTTTTTTCTGTCATCTTCGGAAGGAGCCAATTTATCCAAGTCTGTATATCAAAAGCCCAGAAGGACGGAGACATAGCACCTGCCGTACCAATCTTATCTGGATGCTCCACAGCAGTATAAAAGGCTTCAAGTCCGCCCAGTGAGCTTCCTGTAACAGAGGTATGTTCAGCGTCGGCATAAACATTGTAATTGCTTTCTATATAAGGAATAACTGTATCGCATATAAAGTCAGCAAAATCATCGCCCAGCTGTTTGGATGGGTATTTATCAACGGACATTTTTCCAATATTGGGTATCAGCTCGTCATCTCTTGTAGTTTTTCCGCTCTCAATTCCTACAACTACAGCTTTATTGTCAGTCAGTGACATCATGCTTTCAACGTGCTCGACCGTATGCCACGAACCTTCGTCATTTCCGTCTATGTTGTCAAGGAGATCTACTTGTCCGTCCAGAACATATATTGTTGAATATTTATCTTCGGACTCAGAATCATAATCATCCGGCACCCAGATATATACGTTCAAATCGTATCCTTCAAACTGGAAAGTCTTTGTTTCATATTTTTCATTGTAGTCTGGTTCCTTGCCAACCACATATGGACTCAGCTCTCCGTCTGACAAGTACCAGCCGCTTACATATTCATCGAAGGCAACATCAAGCGTAGGATCATCAGCACCGTAATCAAGGTGTACCATATTGTACTTGCGTGTATCCGCCTGACAAGTGTAGATATAATAATCGTTGCCCTCATCTGTTTTTGTCATCTCTATATCTTCACTTGCTCCGCTCATTGTGTTTATGAACCCTGCGGTGATCTTGTCGCTTTTTCTGCTGTCTCTTACGGTAAGTGTGTACATCTCTCCGTCAGTTTCACCTTCAGTCTTTCTTTCATCGCCCGTACTTTTTTCTGTATCGCCTTCCTCAGTTCTACTTTCATCGTTCCTGCTTGCTTCAGAATTGATTTCCTCCGATGCAGATGATACCGTTTTGTTTCCTTCTTCAGAAGAATTATCGGAGCTGTCCTGTGAGCAGGCAGTCATCACGGATAAAAAAAGTGCCACTGACAATAAGCCTGCGAAAACAGCTTTTGACTTCATTGTAACTCCCCCTTGTAATAATGTTGTTCTACTGATATTTTACGGCAGAATAACAAGTATGTCAACCAACGGTTTTTACAACGATTAAAACCAATGATAAATAATCAACCATATGACGAATTATCAACCAATGTACCATGAATTAAAACAGCGGAAAATTTCTGTCGAACCAGACGCCCCAATGTATGACCTTACTGTCCCTTACCTCTTTTGCACTGCATAGCATAGGTATCACGACAGTTTCGTTATAATATGTATAGGTCTTAATTTTGCCGTTTTCGGTTTCTATAGGTGTACAGCAGGCAAGCTTGATACTGCAAAGCTTTTCCATAAGCTCCTCAGTCCTGCCTACATCCAGACGTACACTGGCGGCTATCTGCGAAAGCGATACGGGAAGATTGATACGTGTGTACATATAGAAGAGTATATCAAGAACATCATTTTCTGCCAGAACAGAAAATGTCTGTGACAGCTGCTTTTTATCAGCAAAGTACTCAGCATAGCCGTTTTCCGGTTCAGGCATAAAAAAGCAGTAGCTGAAGTCCGAATCCATTTTTGCGTTGATCATTCCCTCATCAAAGCTGGCTCTTGCGTAATAATGATAACCGTTTTTTTCCCTGAGTTCTCCAGGTGCTCTTCCGTCATCAACGAAGCCCTTTTTTACGCTGTCAAGACCGGAAAGACCCAGTGCTGCTTTCCACACAAACGAAAGAAGATCGGCAAAGCCCTCTTTGCGTTCCCTCTGAACTATTTCCTTAATAAGTGCATCTTCAAGTGAAGATACCTGAGTCTGATCATAAAGCATGTTTATTGTTATTCCGAGAGCGCTTGCAATATTTGGAAGCAATTCCGCATCAGGAGAACCTCCTCTCTCCCACTTTGATACAGCCTGGGTCGTAACACCGATCATACCTCCAAGTTCTTCTTGTGTAATACCTTTTTTAAACCGGTATTTTTTTATTTGTTCTCCTATCATACGAAACATCTCTTTTCGTTTTTTTACATTATATCAAACAATTATGTTATTTTCAACATTCCCAACAAGCCCGGTGCTCAGGCAGTCGTGTTCGCAGTAGTGCAGTAAGTTTAAATTACATGATCCTCTGCAAAGAGCCGTCCCATTGGTTATGAGAAAGGAAAGTTGCCTAAGCTCCGTGACGGGGTAGTTCCTGCCGCTGTAATAAACAACCATTCGATGGATACCCGTTACAAGATGCTTAAGGATGCACCACCAATGGTCAGTGCTACCTACGGTATGTGCGAAAACAATCAGCCCTTCGTGGTAGAGAAAACCTACGATGTCCGCCTTACATCTGAGGGTACAAAAAATGCCCGGAAGAATGTATATGAAACTGATACTGCGAGAACGGTGGATAAAGGCGGCATACTTCCCGATGCCAATCAGGGCAGAGGTCATAATGATTATGTTCCTGTCGGTGAATACAGAGGTTTTCAGGCAGCTGTATTGTTTGACAGTTTTTCTCAAACATACAGAGCCACACTTTCAAGAAAAGGCACATATCATCTGGACTTAGGTACAGATAACTTTACCCGTATGGATAATGTGCTTGATAAGATGGAAAGCCTTGTTACAGAGCGTGTTGCAAAAC
>CACZPV010000272.1 GCA_902783065.1 uncultured Ruminococcus sp. | reverse complement strand
GATTCACTGATGTAGCTTGACTCGGATTGTGAGTCTTCTGAGTTTTCAGCATATACTGCAGCAGGAGCGGATATGATAACTGATACAGCTATCAGAGCAGCATACAATTTGTGTATTTTCATAATTTTTCACCGTCACTGATCAACTTATGGCAGAAATATTATTATTCTGTTGATTCTATTATATCAAAAAACGCAGAAGTCTTGAATTGTTATATTAACAGAAAAAAACAAAATAATATGGAATATTTTGTACCATTATTGAACAACCTGTTTTGCATCTGTCAATGTTTTAGACAATATCTTGCCAAGCAGATAACCGGTATATTTTACTTCTTCTATGGTATTGGAATCTGCACCGACCTCAATCAGCAGCGAGCCGGTATTGATATCCATATTATAAACAAAATCCCCGAAGTTAAGTGGTCTGGCAAGATCAGGATACATATCAATGGCATTTTTCTGAATTTGAAGTGCAAAGCGCAAATTATATTCCCAGTTCTCAAATGAAGGATCATTGTCACAATTATAACCGGAAAGAATCATAAACTGAGCTGCCTGCTTTCCGTCAACGGTGCATACCGGTTTGCTGCGCTGGGACTGTGTTCCTATTCCGTCACGGTGAATATCAATAACTACTTTGATTGAAGGATATTTTTTCAGATATTCATTAACCGTATCGGCGCTTCTGTAGTATGCACCTGTATAGCTTGGATTGTCATGAACGGTAGTATCATGAATGGCTTTGATTCCCGAAAGGTTCAGCTGCTTAACAATTTCTTCACCAACGGCACAGACATTTTTGCGGTTATCAGTGCTTCTTGGGTAAAAGCTTTCGTAATAGTAGCCTGTGTCGTAGGTAAGGAAGCTCTCTCCGGTATGAGTATGATATATCAGAACCTGTGGTTCATTATTGTTTTCAATAGTGAAGCCAAGCCGTGAGTTGAGTTCTTCCTCAATGTCGATATCAACGGAAGCAGTATTTTTTACCTGAACACCTGCAAACGCAGTATTTCCCTGTATGGAAGTAAATTCCATGACTGGGTATCGTTCTTCACCTTCGTGGTCAAGATCGTACTGTCGGATTTCTTCATCCGTTGGCTCGCTGATTTCAAAATCTTCCGATGCAGAATTTTCAGAAGTACTTTTATAGTTATTTTCATCATGGGAACTATTAAAGAAATAATTTGAACTGTTTTCCATATTGCTTTCGTACACTCCGGAATTTTCGGGAGAAGGGGCACCGGAAGGAATATAATGATAATTTCCGGCAGGCAGTGTGGATTTTGCCGCAATGTCATTGAAGGATGAAATAATACCGCAATCGGCAATGCGTAATACAGTGCAGATCACAGCTGTTAAAACTAACATAAAAGAGGCTGCCGATATGATGAATTTATGTAATGATCGTTTTTTGTTCATGCAAACACCCCCGTTAATAGTATTAAACACGGAATCAACAATATTACAGTTGTCTGCTATTGTTGATTCAATGTTTATCAATACCGAATTTCACTGGTTCAGGTAAATGTTTTCAATTAATCATATGCACATATTCAGTTTAATATGATAATCACGAAATTAATTTCGCCAAGTCCTCAAAAGAATACTTTTTTTGTATAGCACAGTTAATTGCCATGCCGATCAGCTTTGAGCCACGTTCGATCAAAAGATCAATTTCTTTTGGCGTAACAATAAGACTTCTGTTTTTATCAAAATTTACCGGCACTGTGTTTTCTGTCAGATCGCTGACCAGCGTATAAGCATCCACCACAGTTGGTATGCCTATTCCAATGACCGGAATACCAAGAGATGTACGGTCAAGACGAAATCGGTTGTTTCCGATTCCTGAGCCTGGAGCAATACCGGTATCACTCAATTGAATTGTTCGTCCCAGATGAGAAACACTTTTTGATGCCAATGCATCAATTGCAATTACTGCCGAAGGGGAAATGCTTTTGATCAGTGAAAGTACAATCTCTCCTGTTTCAATTCCGGTTTTGCCAAGCACTCCGGGAGAAATTACAGCAGTCGGCCGAAGATGTGACAGACCAACACTTCTGGCGAATTCTCCTCGTATATGCCGTGTGGCAAGAACAGTTTCCGCAGCAAGCGGACCTAAAGCATCTGAGGTTATATCTGTATTGCCGATACCTATTATCAGCACAGTTCCTTTTTCCGGAATCATTTCCGAAAGTTCTCCGGCAATTGTGTTGATCTGCTCCTTGATATCACGAAAATTATCAGTCAGAGGCAGTGATTCAATTGTTATATATGTCCCTATTGGTTTTCCGATTCTTCTTTCTGCTTTTTGGCTGTTGATTTGCAGTCTGTGTATTTTTAATCCACAGGAATTATGGGATTCAAATACAACCCCTTCGCTGTCGGCACCGCTGATTTCATGGGATTCAAGTGCAAGGTCGGTTCTGTAATTCATAAATATCACCTGTACATTATTGTTAACCGATGCATCAGAATTATACCCGCTATTAACTGCGTCTTGTACAGCAGTTCATACGTGTTAATTTAATGTTCGAAAATGAAAAAATTATATCTACCAAAAAGTTTGAAAAAAATGGTGTGAAAAACAGCAAAATGCTTGTTGACAGGGAAAGATGATATTAGTATAATTAAAAAGTAATAATTAAAGACTATGGATATATATGTGTATCTGGAGGAATTAGATGAAAACAATGAAAAAGATCACAGCTTCACTGCTGGCGGCTGTTGTTGCGGCATCTGCTTTTGCTATGACAGCGTGTGACGATAAAAAGGAAGAAAATGAAGAAAGTGCTGTGGAGATGGAATCCTCTGTGGAAAACAGCGAGAAAGTATCTCAGGAATCTTCAGAAGCAGTCGAGGATGTCAGTGCTATTACTGCCAAACCTGATATTTCTAAGGAACAACTCAGCAATATAGATAATTTTATTGCACAGTATAAGGTGATTCCCGAATTTAATTTAAAAGCAGATAGTATTGATGCCAAAAGTATTGCCAAAAACAGAAAAATTAGCTTTATACCCGATAATACCAATAATATTTTTACGTCTTTAGTAACTGAACAATTTAAAAGCGCCGGTAAAACAGTCGGCTTGAAAGAAGTTATTTGTGATGATTCCGATGGTACACCTGCATATTATAATTCTGCATTAGAAAAATCAATTAAAGAGTCTGAAATTGCCGTAATGTATGGCGATATCAATAAAGATCAGCTTGCAACAAGCATTGAAACAGCACAGGCAAGCGGCGTAAGAATTTTGTCGGCAGGTTATGTCGGAAAAGACATGAAGGATCATTATGTGGATTATACGATTCCGATTGACTATAATCTTGCCGGTAAGCTGCTGGCAGATTGGACAATAAGCAAAAATAAAGGAAAAGTAAATGCACTGGCTCTTAATAATTCTGATTCAACAGTGTCAACTTCAATATATAAGGGATTTACGGATGAATTTGTGACGTATGTAACAGAAGGTTATTGTACAGTTCTCAGCGGTTCGTCTATAGAAACAGGAAACGGTCTTTCAACTAAGATTAAGCAGGCACTTGAAAAGGACCCTAATATCAACTATATTGTTGTTCTGGATGAAACAATGATCAATGACGCTTTGAATGCTGTAGAGCAAACAGGAAAAACGATTAGCGTCATATCTACCGGAGGAAGTACGTCTGCTTTCCTTGCTGCTGAAAACGGAAAATTGGAGATGCTCGTTGCTCAGAGTTATGAGTGGACGGCATATGCTATGTTGGATTATGCACTCAGAGTGATGGGAGAAGAAAAACTTCCTGATATCCAGAGTGTTCCTGTCAGAGTCGTAACCAGTGACTCTATCGCCAACGATATCGAAAATACAGAGTATGAGGAAATAGATGGATTCTATGAGATTTGCTTCGGTGCTAATTTTATAACCGGTTATCGTAAACTCTGGGGTATTTCCGAATAAAATTTTAATTCTGATTATATTAATGATATAGCCGAAAAAGCCGATGAAATTTGCTTCATCGGCTTTTTTTAATACTTCCCCTTCCAGGCTGTGAAGGGAAAGCTGTATTGGACAGCTGCGCACGCCCGCAGCCTGAATAAGATAAAACCGAAAGACTTAAGACAATGGGTAGTTCAAAGAAAAAATAAAAAGATAAAATTCTACATGGTTATTGACATTATTGTGCGTGTTGTAATATAATTATCTTAGAATCTGTTAATTGTTACCGATAATAATTAACAGTAATGAACTTAAACTTTCCGCACATTAATTGATTTTTTCTGTTATTTGTCTTGATTACAGACTTGCTTCCTCCTGTCTATGGCGGTTGTGAGATGGTGAATCTCTGATAGAAAACCGGTTATGTTGGTGTATGGCTTTCAAGAATAAAGTTTGAGTTGTCAGTATCAATCATCCTGTAAAATCTGCCGTCTTGCAGGCACAGGATGTTTCAGAAAATTCTCAGGTATTGGCTGAAAGCGGATGGATATGGCATTGAAATACTTGTGATCCGTGCGAAAATACTTTTGAGAATATTACAATGAATAAGAACCTTAAAATCAAGGAGGAAATTATGAAGATTTGTGCGTCCTGCGGAGCTTCTCTTCCGGACGGAGCGGCATTTTGTATCACCTGTGGTTCCAAAGAATTTACAAGCGCTTATATGCCTGACCTGAATGCTCCCGAACCTGAAAAACCAAAGATTGAATACGACCAGTACGGCAGACCGATAGGGCAGAATTATCAGCAGCCTGAATATGAACAGCCGCACTTTTC
>CACZPV010000271.1 GCA_902783065.1 uncultured Ruminococcus sp. | reverse complement strand
CTATTCTCAGCAATCTTCCGAATATTAGCAGTCTTGACATGTCTGATTGCGGAATTGATAACAGCTGCATCGATGCGCTTTCAAGTGCACTTGCGCAGTTGCCAAATCTATCTGTCTTGTCCTTAAGCAACAATCAAATTTCAGATGTCAATTCGCTTGCACAACTTCCATCACTGAAAAAACTTGTAATTGAAAACAACCCTGTGACCGATTTTTCCGCGCTTGACAGCTTGGAACTGGAGGAGATTGTTAGTGAAAATTATAATGCGGATCAATCTAATGTGGAGAGCCAGGATGCTGATACTATCGAAGATGACGCAATTAAGGAAACTCCAAATAATGATGATTCTTCAGAAAGCATTTCGAATGATATAGATGAAAAACAGCAGGATGAGGTTTCTTCAGAGACTCAATCGAGCGCTGCAGATGCAGGTACAGAAACTACTGAATCGGCAAACAATGAGGAACAGAATACAGATTCTGCCGAGAAGAGTTCCAGTCAGAAAACGAATAAAACCGAACGTCATTTAATAGCAAAAAAATATGCATACAGCGATGGCGAACTGGAGGGCTGGATTGAATATGAACGTGATGATTATGGAAATGTCGTAAAAGAGATACATTACGATTCTGATGGTGACTTTGAATACATGATAGAATATCAACGTGATGGAGATAAATCCCTAACATTTCGTGAGTCTTCTGATGGAAGAAGAACTCTTACAGATGTATATGATCCCAAAAACGGCTTAACCAGGTACCACGATGATGGAAGCGTAATGCTGACAGTGAAGGAAGAATTTGACGAGAACAAGAGACTTACGAAGAGATGGTATGATGAAGAGTTAACACTTGAATATGAATATGATAGTAATGGAAACATCCTGACTGAATGGCGAAATGATCACGAAGTAAAGCTAGAATATGAATATGATAGCAAAGGGCGATTAATAGCCCAATACTGTATTAATACTGAAGGAAATATAGTCTCTCATATCGAGTATACATACAGCAACCAAGATAAAACTGTAACACATACTTCTTATGACCCCAATAATATGCCATTTTACGTTGTGACAAGCACCTATGATGATAAAGGGCGACTGATTTATGAAGAAACAGGAACCGAAGATAAGGTAGAAAAAACTTTAGAGCAAGAATACGATGATTATGGAAATATGACAAAATATTGTGAGCGATATTTAGAACACGATGGATCATGGCGTGAACGTTTGGCAGAATTTGTCTATGAGTATCTGTAAATTGTGATCGTTTTTTGGCCCTTGATATCTACCTGATTCAGTGTCAGCAATAGATAAATGCGCATTTTCATATGGAGTTAGGGACAAAATAGGAATTAATGAGAATATGACTTTGATAGTGGGGCGTGAATCCTATACATTATAGTTTGCAAAAGAAAATGGAATATCATATGTATACAGGGATGCCTATGATTGGCTGAACGATCCCGCTGACGGATGAACTCTTTTGGATTTGCGGTGTAAAAGTCAAACTTATTATAAATAGCGATACACCAAAATGCATTTGCCATCAATACAATGACGGCGGAACGGAGTATGTCATGAAAAAGATTTGGTTATTATTGATTGCATGTATATTGGCTTTTCAAGTTTCAGTTTCTGCAGATATCCTAAGTCAGCTGAGAGAAATGGAATCCTTTCTTGGTTTTGATAATTCAAATAAAAGTGTGATAGAGCGAATTACCATTCTTGAAGATGAGCTTGGTATGCCACATTCGGATGCTGCTATTCCTGATCGTGTAGAAACTATAATAAAGATGATCGGTATATCTGATTTAGATACGGATGATACTGGGACAGAATATTCCGAAGCTGATATTGTGTCTCTGGATGAGGCAGAGTCCTTCCTGGGATTCGATAACTCAAGTATGCCTGTGGAGGATCGGATTTCATATATTGAGGATCAGCTCGGACTGACAAATCAGGAAGATGATATTCCCAATCGAATCGGGAAAGTTCTTGAGGAGATCGGAATCTCGGGCTCCGCAACTAAAGAAGGAGACAGATCGGCAACTGATACGGAAAGTGTTTCTGAGAAGGTCTCGAAAGAAGATATTTGGGAGAAATTGGAGATAGAAGATTATGAGAATACGGAGGTGGAAGACAGCGCATCTGATGTAACAGACAGCGAGGGAATTGGCATTGATGCAAGCCTGTTATTAAATGGACTCTCTGGTCAAGATACAGAAACAGCTTCACTTGATGTCACCGACAATCCTGCAGATATTGTTGAAGAACCTACAGAAAGCAATGACAGCGATTCAAATTTTGTTTCCTGGGCTGATGCTGGTCTGACAGATCATGAAATAAAGTTTATTGATTATGGAGCACTTTTAAAAGTCAGGGAAATACTTGGTAAAGATTCTGGCAGTGTGATGCTTAGTGATCTATGGGATTATAAAAAATTGGATTTGACGCCAATTGATAAAAAGCACAAGATCCATTTCATCGACTTTTTAAGCGAACTGAATAATCTCGAAGAAATCACTCTTAGTAAAAATGATGTTGTAGATCTAAAACCCTTGTCATCTTTGACTAATCTGAAAAAACTGGATCTGAATTCTAATGATATTTCGGACATTTCTCCTCTTTCTGGACTAAAAAACCTGAAGGTGCTTAATATCAGCCTTAATGATGTGGAGAACATTGAACCATTATCATCATTAACCAAGCTGAAAAGACTTAACTTAAATTCTAATAGTATAACAGATATCACTTCTCTTTCAGGGCTGAAAAACCTGAAGGTCCTTAATATCAGCCGTAATGATATCAGTAACATCAGTCCGTTGGCATCATTATCGAACTTAAAAGAACTGGACGCAAGTTCAAACAATATATCTGATGTATCTTCACTTGCGGGCTTAAACAAACTGAAAGATATCAATTTGAACACTAATAGTATTGAGAATATTGATTCTCTATTTTCACTAAATAATATCGAAAGTTTAACGCTGAATACAAATCACATTTCAGATATAGGAGGTCTTACCGGATTAGGCAGTTTGCTCAGCCTCGACATCAGCAATAATCCGATCAATGATTACAGCCCGCTTTCGGCATTAAATAACTTACAATACCTGCATGTTTATGGCAATGGCATTGATAACTCATCACTGCCTGCGTTTGTTTCCAGTATCTGTGATCTGCCAAATTTGTATAAGCTGAATATTGGGAATAATGCATTCAAGGATTACAGTTCGCTTTCAAAACTGAAACATGTCGCATACATCGTATTATGGGACAGCAGTATTGATAATGATTTGCTTTCTTCGCTGGTCAATGCGTTCTTAGGATTGGAAAACTTGGAAGTGTTATCGATAAGCAACAATAGTATTACCGATGTCAGTGCTGTATCCCAACTGCCACAAATTCAAAAACTGGTTATCAGAAATAATCCTGTTGGTGATTTTTCACCGTTAAGCGGGATGAATATTGAGATTGTAAACGAATAAACGAATAATCACTAGTTTGGTTGTTCTTAGTCTCCATAAAGCCACCATTTTGAAAGAAAAATCGGTGGAACAAGAGATCTTTTGAGATTGCTCTGGTTGTTCCAGTTGTTTCAGAAGTTGTTCTGCTCTTATTCCTTCCCCTCATGGGGGGTGATATGATCAAGGCTGTCATACGTTCCGAGATAGCTCATCTTCCAGAACCACCTCCACCACCGCCCGATCCTGTGCCACTTATACCCATTTGTACTATATAGATCAGGTCAAGACAAACATCATGCAGACCAAATATATCCCCATGTCCCTCTACGCTTGTTGCCTCTGCTAATGTCTTGCACTTTGAATCCGGAAAAAGACGTTGAAATAGATTATCCTTTAATCCACTAACCATTATCCGCTTATCTTTCCCATATGTAGTGTCTGCTAAACAATTCGTCGAACCTTGAAAACAAAGGCTTTATGGCCCATAACATGGTACTCTAAGTGCAAGGTTTTTATAG
>CACZPV010000270.1 GCA_902783065.1 uncultured Ruminococcus sp. | reverse complement strand
TGTATTTATGAATATGGATAAAAATGACAATTAACCGTTGAAATTGCCGAATCCGTATGTTATTATTATTACAGTGGTTGGCGAATGTCTGTCGGACTGTATGACGACGGATTCTGAGCCGCCGGTTGGCACATAAGTGCACGAAATTTTAAAATTTTACAGAAAGAGGGATCATTACAATGGTTAGTAAAACTAAAAGAGTACTCGCTATGATTCTTGCAGGCATGATGGCTGCAGCAGCTCTGACAGGTTGTACACCGACTGAAACAACTGAAGGCGGCAGAACAGCTCCGACTACAGAACAGTCAACATCCGGTGACGGAGAATCAAAGGCTGCTACCGGTAGTGCCGGCGAAGCTGTAGATGTATACAGCGAGGAAATGACAAACAACATTAAGGCAAAAATGAAGGAAGAAGCTGCTAAAACAGACGGTAAGATCACACTTACGTTCTGGTGTGCAGGCGATGATCTTAAGTTTGAAAAGACCCGTATCGAAGAATTCAAGAAGCTTTATGCCGGCGATGGTTATGAGATCAACATTAAGGCAAGAGGTGCTTTTGGTGAGGGCGAAGCAGGCAGTAAGATTCTTGAAGCACCGAAGGACGGCGCAGATGTATTTAACTTTGCCGATGACCAGCTTTCTTCATTGGTTGAATCCAAGGCAATTGCTCCTGTAATCGATCTGTTCAACAACAACGTTGTTGCAAACAACTCTGATGAAACAGTTGCAGCTTATCAGATTGACGGTACCCCTTATGCATTCCCGAAGCCTTCCGATAACGGTTACTTCCTCTATTATGATAAGAGAGTATATCCGAATGAATCTGATGTTGCAAATCTTGACGATATGATCAAGAAAGCAGCTGAGAACAACAAGAATGTATACTTCAATATCGGAAACGGTTGGTACAATGCAGCATTCTATTTCGCTGCAGGTGTAACTATTAAATATGAGAACGGTAAACAGACAACCACATTTGATACTGTTGAAGGTCTTAACGCTGTAAAGGCTATGTGCCACATTGCTGAAAACAGTGGTAAGGGATTTGTTGGTACAGACGGTGGATCCGGCGATAATACAGCAGTTGCAAAGGGCTTTAAGGACGGCTCACTGGCAGCAGCTGTAATCGGTACCTGGGAAGGTCCTGCTATCAAAGAAGCTATCGGTGAGGAAAATGTTGGTGCTGCAAAGCTTCCGACAGCTCTTATCGGCGGCGAGCAGAAACAGCTCGAATCCTTCGGCGGATATAAACTCATCGGTGTTAACCAGTTTACACAGTATCCGGTAACCTGTCAGGCACTTGCATACTTCCTCAGCAACAGCGATTCACAGCTCGCTCGTTATCAGGAAAGAGGTCTTATTCCGACAGATATCAATGCACTGAAGAACGAGGCAGTAAGTGCAGATCCGGCAAGAAAAGCTATCACAGATCAGCAGCCGTTCTCACATGGTCAGGGTTCCAGCGTTGGCGGTAAGTACTGGGCAACAAATGTCGGCGGCTTCGGCGGCGAGATTGTTACCAAGAAGGGTGCTATAAGCGATGACGAGCTCAAAAAGAGCCTCAAGAGCATCCAGACTCAGATCGATACCTGATAATCGAATAGTTAATGTTTGATTGACTTAATTTTGCTATGGGTGGCTTGTGTCTGATGATCAGGCTGCTCATAGCAAATAAAGTCAATGGGCAAATAAATAAAAAAGGAGTTGCATATGAATGGATTTTCTGGACTATGCTCAGTTGACCACAGGTCAGAAAATTGCCTATAAGATCAAATCCTTCTTTACCGGTATTCCCGGTGCAATTGCTGGCATTTTTGCTGCAATCGGCAGATTTATCAAAGGAGTTTTTACATACATAGGCAAGGGCTTCGCCGGTTACGGAAGCAGATTTTCTAAAGGCGACGGCGGAACCAAGCTTTCATATCTAATAATGGGTGCAGGCAGTATGCTGCACGGACAAATCGGAAAAGGAATATGTTTCCTTGCTGTACAGATCGCTTACATTATGTTTATGATCAACTTTGGATGGGGCTATATCTCAAAGATTTACAGCACAGATGTACAGGTTGATGAAAATACTATTGTAAACGGTGTTATCGGTAAGGAACCTCCGCATTATGATGTGGATCCCCTTTTCGGTGCAAGAACGGTAACGAACCTTGATACACTTGATGATTCTAATAAGGTTCTTCTTTTCTTCGTAATGACCGTTCTCGTTTCAATTGCATTTTTTGCAGTTTATATTACAAACACAAAGAGTGCTTATGCTTCTCAGGAAGTTAAAGCAAGCGGCAAAAAGCCGATTGGATTTATTGAAGAACTCAAAATGTTCCTCGATGAGCGTTTCCATGTTACACTTCTCATTATCCCGGTTCTTGGTCTTCTGGTATTCACAGTTCTGCCTATTATCTTTACGATTTTTATGGCATTCACGAACTATGATAAAGAACATCAGCCGCCCGGAAACATGTATTGGTGGGTAGGCTTTAAGAATTTTGCTGATATATTCTATTCTAACCCGGATAAATCAGCTACATTCGGTAAGATCCTCGTATGGACACTTGTATGGGCAGTATTCGCTACCTTTACAAACTATATCTTCGGTATAGTTCTTGCACTTATGATCAACAAGAAAGAAATTAAGTTCAAGGGTTTCTGGAGAACAATGTTCGTTGTTACTGCTGCTGTTCCGCAGTTCGTAACACTCCTCATCTGCAGCCTTCTCCTTGCAGACTCCGGTCCTGTAAACTCAGTTCTGACCGGTATGGGTCTGAATGCTATTCCGTTCCTCTCGGATGCAGGATGGGCAAGAGTTACTGTAATCGTTGTAAATATGTGGGTAGGTATTCCATATACAATGCTTATTTCTTCTGGTCTTTTGATGAATATTCCCGAAGATCTGTATGAAAGTGCACGTATCGATGGTGCAAATGCTTTCCAGCAGTTTACAAAGATCACATTCCCTTACATATTCTTCGTAACAACACCTTACCTTATTACAACCTTCGTAGGCAATATCAATAACTTTAATGTTATTTACTTCCTTACAGGCGGCGGTCCGAGCCCGGCTTCATATTATAAAGCAGGTCAGACAGACCTTCTCGTTACATGGCTTTATAAACTGACATCTGTAAGCTCAGACTTTAACCTTGCGGCTGTAATCGGTATTATCGTATTCGTGATCTGCGCAGCTGGCTCACTTATTACGTTTAATATGTCTAAGGCATCAAAGAATGAGGAGGAATTCTCATGACAAATTCAACTAATATGCAGGCAGGTTACGCAGCTAAGAAAAAAGCTGTTAATACCCTCATTTACGTAATTCTCAGCATTATGGTGCTGATCTGGATCTCTCCTATTGTATGGCTTGTGCTTGCTTCTTTCAGCGGTGACGGCGTTACAACAGGTATAGTTCCGAGAACGTTTACATTTGATAACTATATCAGACTTTTTGTTGAAAAAGATAAAACGGACGGTCATATTCTTCCGATGAATGAAATGCAGTTCCCGTATCTCCAGTGGATTCTTAACACATTTATCGTTGCAGTTCTTTCATGCGTGATTTCAACTCTTATCATCCTTATGGTAAGTTATGCGTTCTCACGTCTCCGTTTCAAAACACGTAAAACCTTCCTTAATCTCGGTCTGATCCTTGGTATGTTCCCTGGCTTCAGGTCAATGGCAGCTACATACAATATTATGGAAATCTTTGGACTTAAGCAGCAGCTTTTTGCACTTGTTATTGTTTATTCGGCAGGTGCTGGTCTGGGCTATCAGGTTGCAAAAGGTTTCTTTGATACGATTCCGCGTTCACTGGATGAAGCCGCAAAAATTGACGGTGCAACAAGAAACCAGATTTTCTGGATCATTATTCTTCCACTGTCAAAGCCGATTATTGTTTACACGGCTCTTACCACATTTATTGGTCCGTGGGCAGACTATATTTTCGTAAGTTACTTCATGAAGGCTAATACTGAGTCTTATACAATCGCTCTTGGTCTGTACAGAATGATTCAGCAGGAAACACGTAACGAATACTTTACGGTATTCTGCGCAGGTGCTGTATTGATTGCAATTCCGATTACAATTCTTTTCGTTGTAATGCAGAGATTCTATGTTGCAGGCGTAACAGGCGGTGCCGTAAAGGGCTAATCCGTAAAATTCATAAAGCAGGGATGCGAAAGCTCCCTGCTTTTGTTCTATGGATATTAGTATAAAATGGCGAATGTATTTATGCTGGTGCAGGCAGCATGAGGCAAAATCAGTTGTCTGTTTATTAATTTTAAAGGAGAAAATCTATGGTAAATAAGAAAATAATTTCCCTGCTTCTTTGTGCAAGTATGTTTTCAGCTGCTTTGATGGGCGGCTGTACCGTTACAGAAACCTACGAAAACGGGAATTCCGCTTCGGCTGGTTCTTCATCAGATGAGTCAGCGGCATCTGCTGCATCAAACAGCAGCGATGGTCTTTCATTGCCGGATGACGGTGGTTTTACAACCGTTGAATATAAGGCTTCCTCCCGATCGGATAAGTATAGAACTTATTATGAAATATTTCCGTATTCTTTTTGTGACTCCGATGGAGATGGTATAGGAGATTTCAAGGGGATTACTTCGAAGCTTGATTATCTGAATGACGGAGATACTAAAACAACTGACGATCTTGGTATCGAAGGTATCTGGCTGATGCCGATTATGCCTTCTCCTTCTTACCATAAATATAATGTTAAGAATTACAAAGATGTGGATCCGGCTTATGGAAAGCTGGATGACTTTAAGGAGATGCTGGAAGAAGCACATAAGCGCAATATAAATGTTATAATTGACTTTGTTATTAATCATACGTCCCGTGAACATGAATGGTTTCAGAAGGCAAAGGAAGAACTTAAGGCAGGAAAGACTGACGGTTACGCACAGTACTATCATTTTGAAAAAGGTAAAGAAAATGAAAAGGGCTGGCGTAAACTCGGTATAGACGATTGGTATTATGAAGGTCAGTTTGATGATGATATGCCTGATCTCAACCTTAAGAATGAGGATCTCAGAAAAGAAATTGAGGATGCAGCAAAATTCTGGCTGGATATGGGTGTGGACGGATTCCGACTGGACGCAGTGTACTGGTTTGAATATCCGGACAATGATGGATCGGTAGAAGATCTTAAGTGGTTCTATGACTATGTGGAATCCGTTAATAAGGACGCCTTCGTTGTAGGCGAATGTTGGGAAAACAGTGCAACAATCGAAAAATTTTACGGCTCGGGCGTAGACAGCTTTTTTGATTTTGATGAACAGGGTTCAACGGGCAGAGTCAATATGGCAATTCACAGGTCTGATGCAAAAAAATATGTAGAAGGTATCACTGCATGGCAGGAGAGGATCAGTGCAGTAAATCCGAATGCAATTAATACACCATTTATCTCTAACCATGATACAGGCAGAAGTGCAAGCTTCTTGATAGATGATGAATCCAGAAAAATGGCTGCTGCACTTTATCTGCTGTCACCGGGAAATCCCTTTATATATTACGGCGAAGAAATTGCAATGGAAGGCGGCAGTACAGATCCTGATAAACGTAAGGGTATGTACTGGTCATCGACTGATGATACTGGATATATAAAATCGATTCCGGGTATGACTGATAAGAGTATTCCCGAAAAAGGTGTTGATGAATTAGAAAAAGACGATAATTCTCTTCTTAATTTCTATAAGAGAATTATTGCTTTAAGAAATCAGAATCCGGAAATTGAAAGTGGAAAAGTAAGTTCTGTTACCTTTGGTGATGAACAGAAAGAGGCAGCCGGATTTATAATGGAATCAGATGGTTCTAAGGTATTTGTATTGTTCAATACAGCAGAAAATGCCGTAAAAGTATCGGTTTCGGAAAGTGATTTCAAAATTAATGAAGTAAGAGGTTATGCAATCGCCGGTACAAAAGAATCAACGGAAGCATCCTCTGCTACAGATGATCTTTTTGCTGTAACAACATCAAAATCAGATGATAAACCGGAAATCGAAGCAGACAACTTTATTGTAGACGGACAGGAAGTAACCATGCCTGCCAGAAGTGTAATTGTTCTGAAATGATTATTTTTTCTTCCGGTGAGTGATCTGTTTTATTGGTATGAATAGCTAATCCGGGGGATAATCCTTTGTTTAAAAAAGGATTATCCCCCGGAACTATTTTATATGTTTAACCTGAATACGTGAAGCTGACTTGATTATAAAAAGAGATCTTCCGGTATATTTTATCCGTGCTGTGGGTGATTTCTTAAATTTGTTTTCTTTTTTGGAGATTAACCGGGATGCTGCAAAAACTAAGGATATCCGCAATAACTTTCTCTCTGCTTATGTCATTCAGCAATTCATGACGACAGTTTTTATACAAAATCAGTCTGACATCAGCGCCATTTTCTTTAAGACGATCATGTACTTTTTTTACACCCATTCCGTAATCGCCGACAGGATCATCGGCACCTGAAATCAGAAGAATGGGTTTCTTGATGACACAGGAAGAAAACCATGTGAAGCTATTACATTTTTTATGAAGGGTTAAAAGATCTTCGATGCCGGAAACAGTAAACTTGAAATTACAGTATTTGTCACCGGCATAGGCTTTTCTGACACTATCAATATTGCTGAGCCAGTTATAGGGGTCATCATACCCGAAACGTTTGTTGTATGTACCAAATACCAGATTTTGAATGATATTAGAAATGTATTTTTCGCCTTTGATCTTTTTGACCCTGCGTACAAGCGATATTCCCATAGTCGAACCCGGAGTCGGTCCACCGGTTCCCATAATAATAAGTTTATCCTGTAAATTGAATTTCTCAGCAGCAAGTCTTACAATGAAAGATCCCATGCTGTGACCAAGTAATATATATGGTAGATTATTTCCGTATTCTTTTTTTATTTGACTGCCGAAAACAGCAACATCATTAACCAGATATTTCCATCCGTTTTTATGGGCAAAAAAGCCTAATTCACTGTCATCGTTAACAGTGTTTCCGTGTCCGAGATGATCGTAGCCAAATACGATATAGCCCTGTTCAGCAATTTGCCGCATAAAAGGTTCATAGCGCCTGATATATTCTGTCATGCCGTGAACAACATGAAATAGTCCTTTAATTTCTCCGTCAGAAACCAGAACTATTCCGTAAAGATTATGAATCCTGTCAGATGATAATATTTTTTTCTCAATCAACCGGATATTCATATATTTTCTCCTTCTGTGTTAATTCGGGCAGCTTTTACGGCTTGATGCCATCCTTTCAGTAAATTCTGCCGTGTTTGATCTGACATTTTTGGTTCAAAGCAGATTTTTTCGCTGCAAATTGACAAAATTTCCTGACGGTTTTTGTAAAAACCAACAGCGAGCCCCGCCAAAAAAGCTGCTCCTGCTGCTGTGGCTTCTGCCGAAGCCGGACAAACAACTTTTGTATTGGAAATATCAGACTGAAACTGCATAAGAAAATGATTTGAAGCTGCTCCGCCGTCAGCTTTCAGGGCGGTGATTTTCTGATTACTGTCTGCCTTCATAGCAGCAAGCAGATCTTCTGTCTGATAGGCAATTGATTCCAGTGAAGCACGGATCAGATGATTAATCCCTGTTCCTCTTGTAATTCCTGTAATAGTTCCTCGTGCATGCATATCCCAGTAAGGTGCGCCCAGTCCTGTGAAAGCAGGGACGATATATACACCCGCGCTGTCCGGGACTTTTTGAGCGAAGTATTCACTGTCACGTACTTCTCTTATTAATCCCAGCTCATCACGAAGCCACTGCATAACGGCTCCTCCAATAAAGACACTGCCCTCAAGTGCATATTCAAGCGGTTTACCCTTTTCAGATGCTGCCGCAGTAGTAATCAGACCGCTGTAGCTTTTGACAGGCACATTGCCTGTATGTTCCAGAAGAAAGCAGCCGGTGCCATATGTGGTTTTTGCATCACCTGGGAGGAAACAGCCCTGACCGAAAAGTGCAGCTTGCTGATCGCCGGCAATACCGCATATAGGAATATCTGTACCCATGATATTGATATAGCCATATATTTCACTGCTGCTTCTAATAACAGGAAGCATGGAACGTGGTATTTTCAGATAATCCAGAAGGTTATCATCCCAGTTTCCGGAACGCAGATCGTACATCATAGTGCGGGAAGCATTTGTATAATCTGTAACATGGACCTTGCCATCAGTCATTTTCCATAAAAGCCATGTATCGATCGTTCCGAAAAGCAGGTTGCCGTTTTCAGCACTGATCCGGCATCCCTCTATATTATCGAGAATCCACTTAAGCTTGGTGGCGCTGAAATAAGCATCAGTTCTCAGACCGGTTGTGTTTTCTATGTATTCGCTCATACCATCGGCAGCGATTTTATCACACAAAGATGCGGTGCGTCTGCATTGCCATACTATGGCAGGACAAACAGGTTTTCCGGTTTTTTTGTTCCATACAACTGTTGTTTCACGCTGATTGGTTATTCCTATGCCGGCAATTTCATCCGCAGAAACACCGCTTTTCACAATACATTCAATCATTGCAGCATACTGGTTGGCATATATTTCTACAGCATCATGTTCGACCCAGCCCGGATGTGGGTAAAACTGGGTGATCTCATGCTGAGCTGAAGAAATAATATTTGCATTTTTATCAAATAAAATTGCTCTTACACTTGTTGTTCCTTCATCAAGAGCCAGTATATATTTTTTCATTTTTTTCACGTTTCCTTATATTTCCTTATAGTTTCCGAGAAAAGAAAACTCCACCAGTTCGTCTGACAGGGCACACAGCATATTCAGTATTTCTTTATCAGCTGTTGTTCCCGTAAAATCAAGATAAAACAAATATTCAAAAGATTTTCCATATCTTGGACGGGATTCAATTTTCGTCAGGTTCAGACCATGAGCAGCGAAACGGCACAGAGTGCTGTAAAGTGAACCGGTAACATGGGGGAGAGCGAAGCTCAGGCTGATTTTATCAGCATTTGGTTCTATGTACATTTTTCTGGAAATAACAATAAATCTGGTAGTATTGTTCGGATTATTCTGAAATCCTCTTTTAATGATTTCAAGACCGTATTTTTCTGCGGCATCTTCTGAACAGATCGCTGCGGCAGAGTGATCGTTATGTTCGGATATCATTTTAGCAGCTGCAGCTGTGCTGACATATTCCCTGGTTTGTATTTGTTTATTGGCATTCAGAAAATCAGAACATTGTGACAGTGCCTGCTCATGTGAATACACTATTTTGATGTCGGCAAAATTTGTAACTTTTTTTACAGCAAGACAATGATCTACTTTTATATCGGCAGCGGCAGCGATATAAAACTTATGACGCAGCATAAGATCATATACGGCGGTCACAGATCCGGCTGAACTGTTTTCAATCGGTACAACACCGAAGTCTGCTTCTCCGTTTCTTATTGCTTCAAAAACCTCCTTGAATGGTGAGTAAAACTTTGGTGTACAGTTCGGAAAAACCCTTTGTGCAGCTTTATGTGCATACGTACCTGCTACACCGAAGCATGCAACACGAACATCATCAGAAGTATAAGGAACTGACTTATCAGCGGTATGGATTCTGTTTTTCAGTTCGCTTCCGCTGCCAAGAAGATCATGCTGCAATGCACGGCTCAGTTCCATAATAGATGAATACAGCAGTCTTGCGCTGTCGCCATATTCTCCTGCCGTTTCTGCCGCGTGATCGAGCACCTGATTCTCTCGTTCAGGATTAAAAATCTGCATACCGTTTTCCAATTTATACTGTGCTACTTTTTTGGAACATTCCATTCTTTTTTTAAAAAGTTCTATAAGTTCCTTGTCAATACTGTCTATTTCATCTCTGATCGGTTTTAAACTCATTTTTACCTCTCCCTTTTTCAGGTTTTAATATTTCCCTTACACAGTGGCTGAACCATGATTACAGCAAACTAACATCAGCCAATATATTAACGGCAGCAATTGCAGCAGCAGCTTCAATCACCGGAACAGCTCTTGGCACAATGCATGGATCATGTCTGCCGTGTATACTGAGTGTTGTATTGGTATGCGTAGTCAAATCCACAGTTTTCTGTTCTTGTGAGATGGAAGGAGTAGGTTTGATCGCCGTACGGAAGATCACAGGCATTCCTGAAGTAATTCCTCCAAGAATCCCGCCGTGATTGTTGGTACGGGTTTTTACCGTATCTCCGTCAAAATAAAACTCATCATTGTTTTCACTGCCCTTCATTGCGGCGGCTGCAAAGCCGGCACCGAATTCAATTCCCTTTACAGCGGGAATACCGAATACAATTGAGGAAATAACTCCTTCAACTCCGTAAAACATAGGCGAACCGGCTCCGGCAGGCAGACCCGTAATGGCACATTCTACGGTACCGCCCACACTGTCAAGCTGTTTTCGGCAGTTTTCCACAACGTCCCTCATTGGTTCTTCTTTAGAAGTATCAATCAGTGAAAATGTACTGCTCGTCAGCCTTTGTATCAGTTCTGCGGATATATTAACGGGATCAAATCTCTCGTCATTAATACTGCCAATCGAAGCAATATGAGCGGCAATCTGAATATTTTTTTCTTCCAGAATCTGGCGGCATACGGAACCGGCAAAGACGATGGGAGCAGTAAGCCGTCCTGAAAAATGACCGCCTCCGCTGATGTCGTTGAATCCTCCATAGCGTACTGAACCTGTATAATCTGCATGACCCGGACGAGGACATGTAAGAATATTACCGTAATCGCCTGAGCGGGTATTGGTATTTTTGATAACAGTGCACAACGGTGCGCCTGTAGTTGTATTATCAAGAATCCCCGATAATATTTCGGGAATATCTTTTTCGAGCCTTGGCGTAGCGGTTTTGTCCTTGCCGGGTGCTCTGCGTGACATTTGCAGGTATATTTTATCCATATCCAGTTTTTTTCCGGCAGGCAGACCATCAATTACCACACCGATTCCTTTTCCGTGACTTTCACCAAATACAGATATTTTTATCGCATTACCCCATGATGACATCGATCGTTCCTCCTAAGCTTTTAAAGTCCTCAAAAAATGACGGATAAGATTTGTTAATGCTTTCCATATCGGAAATGGTTATGGGTTCATCAGCACGGACTGAGGCACAGGCAAGCGACATTACAATTCTGTGATCGTTGTATCCTTCTGTAAAGCCTCCGTTAAATCTGTTAATACCGTCTATTATCAATCCGTCCTCTGTTTCCTGTACTGCGGCACCGAGTCTTGTAAGACCATCACACATTGCAGCAAGCCGATCACATTCTTTGATCCTGAGTCTTCCGGCTCCTTTAATAATTGTTCTGCCTTGTGCTAATGCTGCAGCAACACTGAAAGCCGGAACCATATCCGGAATATCTGCTGCATCCAGTTCAATACCATGAAGTTTGCCCGGCTTCATAACAATGGTTCCGTTTTCTTCTTTTATATCGGCACCCAGAAGTCTGTATATTTCTATACATTTTTTATCTCCTTGGGTACTGTCCATACGAAGGTTGTCAATACTGATTTCACTTCCGATAGCTGCTGCCGTCATAAAAAAAGCTGCTTGTGACCAGTCACCTTCAACCGAGAAGATTTGAGGTCGGTATCGCTGATTGCCCTTTATGTACCATCCGTTATCTGTTTCTTCAACATTTACTCCGAAATCCTTCATTATGTCTATTGTCATATTGATATAGCCAACAGATTGGGCTGGAGAAGTAAGACGTATTTCACTGTCCCCGGAAATCAAAGGAAGAGAAAGCAGCAGTCCGGTAATGAACTGTGAACTGATATTACCGGGGACTTCATAAATACCGCTTTTCAGAGTTCCGCTGATTGTCAGCGGCAGACCGCCTTTTGTTTCACATCGGACACCTTTTTGGGGAAGACAATCTGTATATACACCTATAGGACGTTCAGGAAGTTTTCCGTGACCGATAAAGCTTGTGCAGATGCCGCCGACAGCAGCAACAGGTATCAGAAAACGAAGTGTGGAACCGCTTTCACCGCAGTCAAGCATAGCTGATTTAACGGAGAAAATATTATTGCCGTTTACAGTTAATATGTTCCCGTTCATACGGATATCGGCACCGAGTTGTTTCATACATTCTATTGTTGCAGTGATATCGTTGGAAAGTTCGATTGGTTTGATTGTACTTATTCCATCAGCCAGTGCAGCACAGATAATTGCTCTGTGTGCGGCACTTTTTGAAGGCGGCACGGAAACAGTACCTGAAAGTATTGATGGAGTTACCCTGACATTATGCATTTTGATTCATCCTTTTTCCTTACCGGAAGCATTTCTTTCACTTTCCGGATAACAATAAATGCAAACGGAAAGCTAATGTAGTATATTTGTACCTGAATCTGTGAAACTCGGTATTGATGAACAGTATAAACGCATTTATAATGCGGCACTTTATTCATTATTTTACATTTCAACTTCAAGGCTTCAGGTCTGTACATAATCATACCATATTTTTGCAAAAATGTAAATGGATACGGTATTATCTTTCGCGTTTCAAGCTGTATTAGTTATTCAACCCAGACATTGAATCAATAAAAGCAGACGACTGGAATAATTGTTTTAGTCTAAGTGGTTGCGGGTATTGGTAAGGTACCGGCGGCTCGCCGGTTGGTAAGGT
>CACZPV010000269.1 GCA_902783065.1 uncultured Ruminococcus sp. | reverse complement strand
TAGTATTTAATATCAGCATGTAACTTAATTTGAAAAATAATTTGAAAAAACACAGACTTTTTATTGACAAAACCGTGAAATAGTGTGATAATATATTCTGTATTGCTAAATTACTACTGATTTTTTATTAGCTGTAAATAATAAGCTAATAAAAAAATATATTGGAGGAATCATTATGGCAAAGGAACTTGCAAAGGCTTACAGCCCTGGTGAGTTTGAAGAAAGAATTTACAAATTCTGGGAAGATAACGGTTATTTTCATGCTGAGGTAGATAAAACTAAGAAACCCTACAGTATTATGATGCCGCCGCCTAATATCACAGGACAGCTTCATATGGGTCATGCACTCGACAATACACTGCAGGATATCCTCATCCGCTTCAAGAGAATGCAGGGCTACAGCGCACTATGGCTTCCGGGAACAGATCATGCTTCCATCGCTACAGAGGCAAAAATCGTGGAAGCAATGCGCAAGGAAGGTGTTACAAAAGAAGATATCGGCAGAGAAAAATTCCTTGAAAGAGCATGGGCATGGAAGGCTGAGTTCGGTGGACGAATTGTCAGACAGCTGCGTAAAATGGGTTCTTCCGCTGACTGGGAAAGAGAACGTTTTACTATGGATGAAGGATGCAGCAAAGCAGTTAAAAATGTTTTTGTCCGTCTTTACGACAAGGGTCTTATATACCGTGGTGAAAGAATCATTAACTGGTGTCCTAAATGTCTGACATCTATCTCTGATGCAGAAGTAGAGTATGAGGAACAAGCAGGTCATTTCTGGCACCTGCGCTATCGTCTGACTGACGGAAGCGGTTATATTAATCTGGCTACCACCCGTCCCGAAACTCTCCTCGGCGATACTGCTGTAGCTGTTAATCCTAAAGATGACAGATATAAGGATATGGTCGGAAAAACGGTTATTTTACCATTGGTACATCGTGAAATCCCAATTGTGGCTGACGATTACGTAGAAATGGATTTCGGTACAGGCGTTGTTAAAATTACTCCGGCACATGACCCGAATGACTTTGAAGTAGGTCTGCGTCATAACCTGCCTGTAATCAACGTCATGACTGATGATGCCAGAATTACAGATGATTATCCGAAATACGCCGGCATGGACAGATATGAAGCAAGAAAAGCCATTGTTAAAGATCTGGAAGAAGAAGGTGCACTTGTTAAAATAGATGATTATTCTCACAATGTAGGCACCTGTTACCGCTGTTCCACGACCGTTGAGCCAAGAGTTTCAAAACAATGGTTTGTAAAGATGAAACCATTAGCCGGTCCGGCAATTGATGCTGTTAAAAATAACGATACGGAATTTATTCCGCCTCATTTCGAAAAAACTTATTTCCACTGGCTGGAAAACATCCGCGACTGGTGCATTTCCCGTCAGCTTTGGTGGGGACATCAGATACCGGCTTTCTACTGCGATGGCTGCGGCGAAACAGTCGTTACAAAAGATAACGAAGCTTTCTGCCCTGTATGCGGCAAAAAAATGCGGCAGGATCCTGATACTCTTGATACGTGGTTCAGTTCAGCACTCTGGCCTTTCTCTACACTGGGATGGCCTGACGAAACTGAAGAAATGAACTATTTCTATCCGACAAGTGTACTGGTAACCGGCTATGACATTATTCCTTTCTGGGTAATGAGAATGATGTTCAGCGGTCTGGAACATACCGGAAAAGTACCCTTTGGCAAGGTTCTGATTCACGGTCTTGTACGTGATTCACAGGGCAGAAAAATGAGTAAATCTCTTGGCAACGGTATTGATCCTCTCGAGGTTATTGAAAAATTCGGTGCCGATGCACTTAGACTGACACTTGTTACAGGAAATGCTCCCGGTAACGATATGAGATATTCCGAAGAAAAAATTACTGCAAGCCGTAATTTTGCTAATAAACTTTGGAATGCTGCAAGATTCATTCATATGAATATTGACGATCATAATGTGTCAAATCAGCTTCCTGATACTCTTACGACTGAAGATAAGTGGATTATCTCTACACTGAACGATACCGTTAAGGTTGTTACAGAAAATCTCGAAAACTTTGAGCTTGGAGTTGCAGTTCAGAATATTTACGATTTCACATGGGACTGTCTGTGCGACTGGTATATAGAACTTGCCAAAGCAAGACTTCAGAGTGAAGGTGATACTGCACAAAACGCAAGACAAGTACTTGTTTGGGTAATTGACAAAACACTCAAGCTGCTTCATCCTTTCATGCCTTTTATTACAGAAGAAATATGGCAGTCAATGCCCCACGACGGAGATACTATAATGTTACAGCCATATCCGGTATATGACGAAAAATTCAAATTCGCCGAAGCTGCTAAAGAAATGAATATGGTAATGGACGCAATCAAGGCAATCCGTAACCGCAGAGCAGAAATGAATGTTCCTCCGTCAAGAAAGTCAAAGCTTTATATTGCCGCAAAAGAACAGAATGTATTCAAAAACGGTGCTGCCTTCTTTATTAAACTTGCAAGTGCAAGCGAAGTAGAAACGGCAGAAAACTATGACATCGAAGGTGCTGTTACTGTTGTTACTTCAGATGCCAAAATCTATATTCCTATGGATGAATTGGTTGACAAAGAAGCTGAATTGAAGCGTCTTAACAAAGAACTGGAAGCTGCTAAAAAAGATTTGCAGTTTAATGAAAAGAAACTTAACAATCAGGGCTTTATTGCCAAAGCTCCTGAAAAGGTCGTTAACGAGATCAGAGCCAAGGCTGCAAAATTTACTGAGAAAGTTGAAATGATTCAGGCTGCTATTGATGCTCTTGATAATGCTTGACACGATTTCAACGTGATAAAACAATCATACCCCCTGACAAGTCATTGCTATACTTGTCAGGGATTTTTTGTGCGCCGCCGGGCGCACAAAAAACCGGCACAATCGTCCTTTAGTACGATTGTGCCGGTTTTTTTATATCTTTTATGCTTCATGTAATACTTCGATGGCTTTGGCAGTATCATCCGCTTTAAATACTCCTGTCCCTGAAACACATACATCTGCACCGGCTTTTCCGGCAATGTCTGCTGTTTTTTCGGAAATACCTCCATCAACCTCAACCAGTACATCAAGACCGCGGTTATGAATCTCCTTTTTAATCGCAGTTACCTTCGGCATCATATCCTCCATAAACGACTGACCGCCGAATCCCGGTTCTACCGTCATTACCAACACCATATATACCTTGTCCAGATAAGGATACACGGCATCTGCCGGTGTTCCGGGTTTGATCACAACGCCGGGATGTACCTCTCTGCTTCTGATCTTTTCAATTGTCAGCAGCGGATCGGACATTGCCTCAAGATGAAAAGTGATAATATCCGCACCAGCATCAGCAAAAGCATCCACATAATCAAGCGGATAATCAATCATAAGATGTACGTCAAACGGCAATTTTGTATAAGACCGTACCGCCTTTACAATAGCAGGTCCTATCGTCAGGTTAGGTACAAAATGACCGTCCATAACATCAAGATGTATCCAATCGGCTCCAGCCTGATC
>CACZPV010000268.1 GCA_902783065.1 uncultured Ruminococcus sp. | reverse complement strand
TCGGGACTTCCGCCTCTCTGGAAATGACCGGGAACGGTTACTCTGGTTTCCTGACCGGTTGCCTGTTCGATCTCATGAGCAATTTTGTAGGAAATAGACGGATACATCAGATTAGCAATAGCTTCTTTTTTCTTCTTTTTGGGCAGCGCCGCAATATCTTTGGAGATTGCACCTTCGGCAACAGCAAGAATTGAGAAGCTTTTGCCGTTCTTTGTTCTGGTTCTGACAGTATCTATAACCTTATCAATATCGTAGGGGATCTCAGGAATCAGAATTACATCGGCACCTCCCGCAATACCTGCATGAAGCGTAAGCCATCCTGCCTTATGTCCCATACATTCTACAATGAATACACGACCATGAGAGGTAGCCGTTGTATGAATACAGTCAATAACATGAGTAGCTATATCCACAGCACTCTGAAAACCGAAGGTGACATCTGTTCCCCATATATCATTGTCAATTGTTTTCGGCATAGAAACGACATTCAGACCTTCTTCAGAAAGCATATTGGCACTTTTATGAGTACCGTTTCCTCCGAGAACCACCAGACAGTCAAGCTTAAGATCAGCATAAGTTTTTTTCATTGCAGCTACTTTATCGACATTGGTAGTTTCGTCAATTACACGCATCTGTTTGAAAGGCTGACGGGATGTTCCGAGTATCGTACCTCCTCTTGTCAGGATTCCGGAAAAATCATCGGGATCCATCAGACGATATTCGCCGTTTATCAGACCTCTGTAGCCGTCAACAATACCGTAGATCTCAACTTTTTTTCCATAATGATGATAAAGACCCTTGGCAAGACCTCTGATTGCCGAGTTCAAACCCTGACAATCTCCGCCGCTTGTCAGTATACCTACTCTTTTCATAGTAAACACATCCTTTTCTGTAATTGATTCAATAAACAATATTTCAGACAACGGCTACCGGTATGAAAAACGGTTCCGCTGACATCTGATTCTGCCCAATGAGTGCTGCTTTATGGAATTCACTCCCTCAGGAGGGATCTCAAGTAAGAAAATTTTGCTGACCGTGATCCCTGTAAGCCTTTAAAAAGGCTTGATCCAATTAAATGATTTAAATTTTATGATTATTTCCAGTCAGGGGTTTAAATCTGTTTTCCTCGATTACGACTGTCTTTTTAGCGGAAAGTGCTTTTTTTGCCATATCTGAAAATTCACGCTGACAATTGTGCGGCTTTTTGCCGCGTCTGTCCAACAGTTCGTAGGATGTATCAGATTTTTGAATCCTTGTATTCAGAACATCCTTAAGCATTGTTTCCATAATGCCGAAACTTCTGTCGATCAGATCCGGATCTTCGATAGGAAACACCAGTTCGACTCTTTTATCAAGGTTTCGCTGCATCCAATCTGCCGATCCCATATAGATCTTTTTGTTTCCGCCGTTTTCAAAAATAAAAATACGGCTATGCTCCAGAAGCTGTCCTACTATACTGCGTACAGTAATATTTTCACTGATACCCTTTATTCCCGGTACCAGACAGCAGATTCCCCTGACGATCAAAGTGATTTTCACACCTGCCTGAGAAGCTTCATACAGCAGCCTTATAATAGACGGATCAACAAGAGAATTGATCTTTGCCACAATTCCCGAAGGCAGTCCTGCCGCAGTATTTTCTGTTTCATGGCGGATCATTTCTTCAAAGAAATCTCTCAGTCCGGTAGGTGCAACCTTCATCTTATTATAAACAGGCGGTGTACTGTAGCCGGTAATAACATTAAACAGAGAAGATGCATCCTCACCAAATTCTTCATTGCATGTAAACACACCGATATCGGTATAAAAGCGTGCTGTGCTGTCATTGTAATTTCCTGTTCCCATATGAAGATAGCGGCGAAGTCCGTCTTCTTCCTTGCGTACTACAAGAACAATTTTGCAGTGAGTTTTCAGTCCCTGAAGACCATAAATAACATGGCATCCTGCTTTTTCAAGTTTTTTAGCCCAACCAATATTATTTTCCTCATCAAATCTTGCTTTCAGTTCTACCAGAACTGTCACCTGTTTACCGTTTTCGGCAGCTTTAATCAGTGCAGCAATAATCGGAGAATGGCCGCTGACACGATACAGTGTCTGTTTGATTGCAAGAACATCAGGATCCTTAGCTGCCTGATTAATGAACTTAATAACGCTGTCGAAGCTTTCATACGGATGATGAACCATTCTGTCTTTTTCACGAATAGCCTCAAATACATCCTCATATCCAAAGAAATCGGCAGGGGGTTCAACCGGTATAATCGGTTTGAAGCGAAGACTGTCCAGTCCGTCCAGACGGGCAAATTTAGAAAGGAAAGTCAGATCCAACGGACCATTGACTTCATAAATTTCCTTACTGCTGACATCCAGCATATCCACAAGAAAATTACGCAGAGCCTCATCGCTTCTGACGGCAATTTCCAGCCGAACAGGATCGCCCCTCTGACGTTTTTTCAATGAGTGTTTAATCTCTACTAACAGATCGTCCGCATCCTCATCGATATCAAGATCACTGTCTCTTGTAATACGGAACGGGCAATATGCTTTTATTTTGTATAATTCAAACAATTGTGAAAGTTTATCTGTAATAATATCTTCCAAAAGGATAAAAGCTCTGCCGCTGTCGCTGCTTACTTCGAAATAACGCTGTACGATTGAAGGAACCTGTACAACGGCAAAAATATCCTCTCCTTCTTTTGAAAGACGGACAGCGATATTAAGACTTTTATTTGCGAGCAGCGGAAACGGTCTTGATGTATCTACTGCCAGCGGAGTCAGAACCGGAAAAATCATTTTATCAAAATATTTATCAATTTCCTGACGCTGGATCTTATTCAGTTCCTCGATTTTCAGAAAACGTATTTTATTTTTTTTCAAAGCGGGAAGCAGTGAACGATTCAGGCAGGAATACTGTTTTTTTGCAAAATCATGGATTTTTTCCGTCAGTAAGTCGAACTGTTTTTGTGCATTCATTCCCGATTCATCCGGTTTTTTACCTTTTGGAGAATGAAGTCTGTCCATTACGCCGGCAACACGAACCATAAAAAACTCATCCAGATTTGAAGCGGTAATAGCCAGAAAATTGAGTCTTTCCAATATAGGATTTTCCTTTTCGAACGCTTCTTCAAGTACACGGCTGTTAAAATCCATCCAGCTGAGTTCTCTGTTATTATAAGGAAAATCCGGCAGTGAGCAGAGTTTCGTAGGTTTCAGCTGTGCCTTAGACGGTAATTTTTCCTTTTCTTTGCCTTCTTTTTTGTTTTTAACTTCCTCTTTTTTCTTATCGCTCACGGTACTCACCTTTCAATAGAGGGAATCCCTGAAAAAAGTTATTTCAGAGGGTGCCCAAATAAGCTTTTATTTATTATAGCAAACATTTATCCATATTTCAAGATATTTTTGTTGATTTTTTAAACAAAAGAAGCTGTATAAACGAAAAAATTATGCCGATACTCATAGTAATACCTGATATAAAATAGACAGCCATTACGGGAAATATCCTCGCAAATCCGTTTTTTATTTTTATCAGGAATTTGTATCATACCAACATACGATTTTCAGAATATTCGGGAGGGTGCAATATGAAAAAAATAAGAGAAATATTCATTCATAAACAAATCAGATTAATTCTCAGAGCATTATGCTGTGCTATGGTACTGAGCAGTCTGTTTTCCATGACGGGATTCTGCTGTGCATGCCGGGATATAGAGGACAGAGTACTTAGATTTCACATACTTGCTAATTCTGACAGCGAGGAGGATCAGTCACTAAAATTAAAGGTACGTGATGAGATAACGACATATACAGACAAGCTGTTTCAGAACTGCCATAACAAAGAAGACGCAATGGCTGCTGCAAGAAACCATATCACAAGTATTCAGGAAAAGGCACTGGAGGTCGTCAGGAATGAGGGATATAATTATCCAGTACGTGCCAGTGTAACGAAAGCAAATTTCGATACCAGAGTATATAAAGATTTCACACTCCCGGCAGGAACCTATGATGCTGTGCGTATTGTAATCGGAAGCGGTGAGGGGCATAACTGGTGGTGTGTTCTTTACCCGGCGGTATGCGTTCCTTCGGCAGAGAAAAAAATCGGTTCCGCCCTGACAGAGGGTGAAACCGAAATAGTTACGGACAGTGACTGTTATGTTGTAAAATTCAAGATTGTGGAGTGGATGCACAGCCTTTTCAGTTATTCCTGAAACGATGAAACCCGGTATTGAAGAACAGTAAAAATGTAGTTATAAAGCAAAGTTTCATTTATCATCAATACCGCTTTTTCTCTTATTTACCCAAGTATAGAGCCTATAATCCCCCCGTGAATAACCGGTTCTGGTCCGGATGGAACAGGACGAACCAATAATACTTCATCATATTGTTCTTTAAGCCTGTCCTTACATTCTTCAGCCTTATCCTCGCTGTCAAATATACCGTAAACTGCTGAACCGCTGCCGGTCATTAATGCACCAACGGAGCCGTATTCTGTCATCAGCGTTTTAATATCCGAGATTTCCTGAATACCGGCTACTTCTTCAAATTTATTATAAAGAAACTTTGCAGTATTAATAATACTTCCGCTGCATATTGCATTTGTCATATTATCCATACTTTTCGGATCATCATATCCTATGATGTCTGATTTTTCATATGCTTCTTTAGTTGATATCCTGAATCCCGGCATAACGATAACTATGCTGCATTCAGGCAGATCGGGGAGAGGACTTAGTATAGTTCCGATTCCTCCTGCCGACATAGTACCTCCGTATACGCAAAACGGTACATCTGCGCCTACCTGCTCACCGATTTCGGCAAGTTCATCCTTTGTCAGTTTTGTCCCTGTTAATTCGTTCAGGCAATACAGTACGGCAGCCGCATCCGTACTTCCTCCTGCCATTCCGGCACCGGAAGGAATACGTTTTTTAATTCGGATGTTAATGCCGGCTGTAGGAAGTCCTGTTTTGGAAATAAATTTTTCTGCTGCCTGAAAGGCGGTATTGGAACTGTCGCAGGGGATATCCTCACGGCTGCATGACAGTGAGATACCGCTGCTGTCCTGATCCAGTGTCACTGTCACATCATCAAACAGTGATACAGACTGCATTACTGTATTGATCAGATGATAACCGTCATTACGTTTTCCGGTGATATCCAGAAAGAGATTGATTTTGGCGGGCGACTGCACCGTCATTTTCATT
>CACZPV010000267.1 GCA_902783065.1 uncultured Ruminococcus sp. | reverse complement strand
TTTTATCCATGCGGTTTTTGATATCATATGTTTTACAATTTTCTCCGCTGTGATCCGTCGTTTTCGTAGCTTTTGCATCGAAAACGATTTTTTGACTTTCGGGGCGGAGTTTGTGCCGTCGCTGCCGGCATCATGCCTGATTTGGCATAAACAGCTAAAGTTAATTTTTTTGACAATACAGCCGTTCCGTATTTTGCGGAACGGCTGTATGTGGTTTAACGTATTCTGCTGCCGGGAGTAATGCCGTCAGTGAAAATTACTTTAATTTCTTCTCCGTCATCTGCTGCAAGAATCATGCCATTACTTTCTACTCCGCAAAGTACAGCCGGTTTCAGATTAGATACAACAACGACGTTTTTCCCGATCAGATCATCGGGTTTATAGAATTTTGCAATACCGCTTGCAACAGTTCTTTCCTTGCCTGAACCGTCATCAAGCGTTAGCTTCAACAGCTTTTTTGCTCTTTTGATCGGTTCACACTGAATAACTTTGGCAACTGTTAATTCAACCTTCATAAAGTCATCAATACCAATCAATGCCAGTCCTTCTGGTTTGGTTTCTTCTTCATGCTTTGTTTCTGCGGGTTTGATCAGCTTATTAAGCTCCTCGATTTCTTTTTCTACATCAATTCTCGGGAAAATAATCTCTCCCTTGTGTACCGTAACATTCTTAGGCAGTATTCCGAAGGATGCCGAATTATCATAGCAGACCTCATTTTCGTCTGCACCAATCTGATGCCAGATTTTCGGCATAGTAGTCGGCATGAATGCAGACAGCAGTGTCGAGATGATGCGAATAGTATCCAACAGGTTGTAGAGCACAGTTGCAAGACGAATTTTTTTGCTTTCATCCTTTGCAAGTACCCATGGAGTTGTTTCGTCAATATACTTATTTGCACGGGAAACCACCTTAAAGATTTCTGCCAGAGCATTATTTAGCTGTGTCTTATCCAGATATTGGTCAACAGTATCAGAAAGTGTTACTGCGGTCTTAATCAGATCCTCATCAAATTCACCGGACTCTCTTTCTTCCGGAAGGGTACCGCCAAAATATTTTTCAACCATAGCAACTGTTCTTGAAACGAGATTGCCAAGTCCATTAGCAAGGTCGCTGTTAATACGGTTGATCATAATTTCATTGGAGAAAGAACTATCTGCCCCAAGTGCCATTTCTCTCATAATATGATAACGAATTGCATCAGCACCATAGCGTTCTCCCAGCATAAACGGATCCACAACATTACCAAGAGATTTACCCATTTTTTTGCCGTCAAATGTAATCCATCCGTGTACTGCCAGATGCTCAGGCAGAGGAAGCTCCAGTGCCATCAGCATAGCCGGCCATATAATGGCATGAAAACGCATGATATCCTTCGCAACCATGTGAACATCGGCTGGCCAGAATTTATCATAATCATTGTATTTTTCATTATTATATCCAAGAGCTGTGATATAGTTGGACAAAGCATCTATCCATACATAGACAACATGTTTTTCGTCAAATGTAACGGGTATTCCCCATTTAAAGCTGGTTCTGGAAACACACAGATCTTCCAGACCGGGTTTGATAAAATTATTAACCAATTCAGTAGCTCTTGTTTTTGGCTGAAGATAATCAGTTTCTGTAAGCAGCTTTTCGATTCTTTCAGCAAACGGTGACATTTTGAAGAAATAAGCTTCTTCTTTTGCTTCCGTAACCGGTCTGCCGCAGTCAGGACACATTCCATTGACCAACTGACTGTCTGTCCAGAAGCTTTCACAAGGTGTGCAGTATTTACCTTTATACTCTCCTTTGTAAATGTAGCCTTTGTCATAAAGATCCTTAAATATTTTTTGTACAGCCTCTACATGATAATCGTCAGTAGTACGGATATATCTGTCGTAGCTGATATTCATATAGTTCCAGAGCTTTTTAAATATTTCAACAATCTCATCAACATATTCCTTAGGAGTAATACCTTTTTCGGCAGCTTTTTGTTCAATTTTCTGACCATGTTCATCCGTACCTGTAAGGAACATTACATCATAGCCCTGCATACGTCTGTATCTTGCAATTGAGTCACAAGCTGTTGTTGTATAGCAGTGACCAATATGAGGATTTCCCGAAGGGTAATAAATGGGCGTTGTAATATAAAATTTTTCTCCGTTATGCTTATGCACAACTATTCCCCCTTTTCCTTAAAAGTGTTCAGATAATCGTAAACAGCTGCATTAGGATACGCATACGACAGATCATCT
>CACZPV010000266.1 GCA_902783065.1 uncultured Ruminococcus sp. | reverse complement strand
CGTTGCACAGCTTACCAAGGAAATGAAAGCTGCTGCCAAGCTTCTGGAATTTGAGCACGCTGCTTATCTCAGAGATAAGATAAAGGAGCTTCAGGGGTAAAGTGTAATCATAATACGAAGCTATATGTAATAAAATTTCAGATTTGCATATTCAGGTTTGAAATAATAAAAAAAGAAAGGCGGTATAAAAATGTCTGTTGAAGGTCTTGACATAATTAAGCAAAAAGAGCAAAATAATAAGGTTGAAATTACAGGTCTGGATTTTTGCCGTCCGGTAGAAACTGATCTTGATATGGATAACGTATCAGAAACTGTCACACCGTTTGAACCGAGAAAGATAAATGTTTCTGATGCCGGAGAAATGCAGTCCGGTAGTATACAGGGAATCAGCGGACTGGATATGTGTAAACCTGTTACAGCAGAAATTAATTCGGATTGTCCTGATGATATTTCGGAGGATATCATGTATCCGGATGAGATTGATGCTGCTCAGGAACATTCAATTGTGGGACTTGAGAGAATTAAGCATCTCGGAGAGCCGAATCTGCCGAAGATTTCCTCTTTTGCGGTAAATCTGATTAAACTTGTTAACCGTGCAAAGGAACTGGATACCAACTTTAAGGTGTTCGGCGCTGACAAACATCAATATCAGTTCAATACTGTTACCGCATTATCAATAGTCCGTGATTTTGAAAAAAGACATCGTATCAGCTTTCCGCAGTCGTATGTGGACTTTTTGACACAGGTAGGTGACGGTGGAGCAGGTCCTGATCTCGGAGTGTACTCACTGGATGAAGTTGAATATAATAATTATACTGATCACTGCGAAACATCCTGTGATCTGGAACACGTGCGGGCAAGATCTGATTATCATACCATACCTTATACTATTGATGGAAAAGAGCCGATTGTGACTTCGGCACTCGATGAGGATAAATGGTTTGAGTGGTATGAATCACTGGGTGCTGCCGCCGCAAACGGAATGAATTTCCGTAAAAAAGCAACCGAATTGTATAACGGATTGGTGGAAATCTGCGCAATGGGCGGTACCAATGCGATTTATCTGATTTGTGAGGGTGATCTGAAAGGCAAACTTTGTGCTTTTACATTGGATATTGACGACAGAGTACATATATTTGATATTTCTTTTGAAGACTGGATGCTGAATCATTTCAAACGTATTGTGGAAAAATTTGAAGGAGAAAGCAGTCGGTAACTATTTTGAATAGTGTGCGTAATTTTTGTATATTTGGATTGTCGGGCATTTGCCTGAAAAAGGAGAGTAAGGGGAAAATTGACTAAGAAAAAGGAAAAACAGGAGTATGGCAACGAAAGTATTGTCACGCTGAAAGGGGCGGACAGAGTCAGAAAACGTCCTGCCGTAATATTCGGTTCGGATGGCATCGAGGGATGTCAGCACTCTGCATTTGAGATATTGTCCAATTCTATTGACGAGGCAAGAGAAGGGTATGGCAAGGAAATTAAAGTTACCAGATTTGCCGATCATTCGATCGAAATAGAAGATTTCGGCCGTGGCATACCGGTTGATTATAATAAAAATGAACAGCGTTATAACTGGGAATTGGTGTTCTGCGAATTGTATGCAGGAGGTAAATACAATAACAGTGAGGCGGAAAACTATGAGTTTTCTCTCGGTCTGAACGGACTGGGACTTTGTTCAACCCAGTATTCCTCGGAGTATATGGATTTTTGTATAAAACGTGACGATACTATGTTCACGCTTCATTTTGAACACGGAGAAAATGTAGGCGGACTGAAAAAGGAACCGTACAAAGGCAGAAAAACCGGTACCAGAATACGTTGGAAACCCGATATCGAAGTGTTTACCGATATTAATATATCGGATGATTATTTTACCGATATCATTAAAAGACAGGCAATCGTTAATGCAGGGATTCGTTTTCTTTACAGAAGTGAAAAGGATGACGGAAGCTTTGACGAGCAGGAGTTTATCTATGAAAACGGAATTGAAGATCATGTAAGAGAGCTTGTAGGAGAAGATGCGTTGTCGTCTGTGCAGTTCTGGCAGACAGAAAAAATGGTTCGTGACCGTGAGGATAAGCCCGAATATAAAACAAAGATCAATATTGCGCTTGCCTTTTCCAATAAGATAAATACAGCGGAATATTATCATAATTCTTCATGGCTCGAATACGGCGGCGCACCGGAAAAGGCAGTAAAAAATGCCTTTGTATATTCCATTGATGCATATCTTAAAGCAAACGGCAAATATACAAAAAATGAAAATAAGATCAATATAGACGATGTGAAGGATTGTCTTGTTATTGTAATTTCATCCTTTTCAAGTGTTACTTCATATGAAAATCAGACCAAAAAGGCGATTACCAATAAAGGTATACAGGATGCAATGACTGAGTATCTGCGTCATCAGCTGGAGGTTTACTTTATAGAAAACAAGCTGGATGCAGAAAAAATAGCCGGTCAGGTTCTTATCAATAAGCGAAGCCGTGAAAGTGCAGAAAAAACACGTCTTAATATCAAAAAGACTCTTGCAGGCAATATGGATATGACAGGCAGAGTTGCAAAGTTTGTGGACTGCCGAAGCAAGGATAAAAATGAAAGAGAGCTTTTTATCGTGGAAGGCGATTCTGCTCTCGGAGCCTGTAAACAGGCAAGGAATCCGGATTTTCAGGCAATTATGCCGATACGCGGTAAAATTCTCAATTGTCTGAAAGCAGATTATAATAAAATCTTCAAGAGTGAGATTATCACTGATCTTCTGAAGGTGCTGGGCTGCGGTGTGGAAGTGAAATCAAAGGCAAATAAGGATCTTGCAACATTTGATATGGAACTTCTGAGATGGAATAAGATTATATTCTGTACCGATGCTGATGTAGACGGATTTCATATCCGTACGCTTCTTATGACAATGATTTATCGGCTTGCGCCTACACTTATTAAAGAGGGTAAAGTGTTTATTGCGGAATCTCCGCTATATGAAATTACTTCAAAGGAAAAAGTTTATTTTGCATATACTGAAGCCGAAAAGGAACAGTTTATAAAAGAAATCGGCGACAGAAAATTTACTATACAGCGTTCCAAGGGACTTGGTGAAAACGAACCTGATATGATGAGCCTGACAACAATGAATCCTTCTACACGCCGGCTTATTAAAATCATGCCTGATGATGCAAAGAAAACGGCTGAAATGTTTGATATTCTGCTCGGTGATAACCTTGCTGTTCGCCGTGACTATATTGTTGAAAACGGAGCAAAGTATATTGATGATATAGACGTAAGCTGAACAGTCAGGTGAGCCTTAGGCAAAAAGGAGTAGGAAGATAATAAATGGCGAAAAAGAGAACAACAAAAAAAATGCCTGCGGCTGCAAATATAGAGGGCTATATTGCAGGAGCAGGAGAAGTTGTGGAGGAAAAGATTGCCTCTACATTGGAAGAAAATTTTATGCCCTATGCGATGAGCATTATTTTAAGCCGTGCGATTCCGGAAATTGACGGGTTTAAGCCGTCACACAGGAAACTGCTGTATACTATGTATAAAATGGGACTGCTTGGCAGCCAGAGGACAAAATCTGCCAATATAGTAGGTCAGACAATGCGTCTTAATCCGCACGGAGATGCAGCTATTTATGATACTATGGTTCGTCTGAGCCGCGGTTATGAGGCGCTGCTTCATCCGTTTGTAGATTCCAAAGGAAATTTTGGTAAATTTTACAGCCGTGATATGGCATGGGCAGCCTCACGTTACACGGAAGCAAAGCTTGACCCGATATGTAATGAACTGTTCGGAGATATTGATAAGGATACCGTGGATTTTGTTGATAACTATGATAATACCATGAAAGAGCCGACATTGCTGCCGGCAGCGTTTCCGTCTGTTCTTGTAAATGCAAATACGGGTATTGCTGTTGGTATGGCAAGTTCTATCTGTTCTTTTAATCTGACAGAGGTTTGCCGCACAACAATAGAATTGCTGAGAAATCCTGATCATGATATTATGTCAACGCTTATAGCACCTGATTTTACGGGGGGCGCACAGATTATTTATGATAAAAAGGTGATGCAGACAGTTTATGATACGGGAAGGGGCAGTATTAAACTCAGAGGCAGATATGTTTTTGATAAGACAGCAAACTGTATTGATATTCTTTCTATCCCTCAGACGACTACCTCCGAAGCAATCATAGAAAAGGTTATAGATCTCGTAAAAGCCGGCAAAATCAAAGAAATTTCTGATATCCGTGATGAAACCGGTATAGATGGTCTTAAAATAACGATTGATCTTAAACGCGGAGTAAATGCCGAAAAACTGATGAATAAGCTGTATAAGATGACACCGCTTGAGGACAGTTTTTCGTGCAATTTCAATGTACTGATCAGCGGTACGCCTATGGTGCTCGGAGTCAGAGATCTGCTTAACGAGTGGTCAGCATTCCGTATTGAATGTGTTAAGCGCAGAACCTATTTTGATTTGCATAAAAAACAGGACAGACTGCATCTGTTGCGCGGTCTGGAAAAAATTCTGCTTGACATTGACAAGGCAATCAGGATCATCAGAAATACAGAAGAAGAAGCTATGGTAATACCGAACCTTATGGAGGGCTTCGGAATAGATGAAGTGCAGGCGGAGTATGTTGCTGAAATCAAGCTTCGTCATCTGAACAGAGAATATATCCTCAAGCGTACGGATGATATTTCACAGCTGGAAAAGGATATTGCTGAACTGGAATCTATTCTTGCCAGCAGCAGAAAAATCAAGAATATTATCATACGTGAATTGTCAGAGATCGCTGAAAAATACGGACAGCCGAGAAAAAGTATGATCATCTATGCAGAAGATATTGTGGATGAAGAAATTACGGAAGAAGTTCCCGATTATCCGGTTAACCTGTTTTTTTCTAAGGAAGGCTATTTCAAGAAGATTACCCCGCAGTCGCTCCGTATGAGCGGCGAGCATAAGCTGAAAGACGGCGATGAAATTCTGGAGCATTTTGAAACTACAAGCAATACAGACCTGATATTCTTTTCTGACCGTGCGCAGGCATACAAAGCAAAAGGCAGCGATTTTGCTGATACGAAAACAAGTGTGCTTGGTGAATATATCCCGTCAAAACTTGGCTTTGATGAGGGTGAAAATGCGGTATATATGATACCTACAAAGGATTACAGCGGTTATGTCATGTTCGTGTTTGAAAGCGGAAAAGTGGCAAAAGTTCCGCTTGAATCCTATGCTACAAAAACCAATCGTAAAAAACTTGCCAATGCTTATAGTGATAAGGAACCTCTGTCAGCGGTATGCTTTGTACCGGATGACGAAACAGATATGGTGATTCTGTCGTCCTCAGGACGTGCATTAGTTTTCCGCGCAGGTGATATTAATGCTAAAAATACCAGAAATACACAGGGTGTGGCAGTGATGAAACAGAAAAAAGGTCACCGTGTGATTTCTGCAAAGGTATTGACAGAAGGAATACTCAGCGACCCCGAACGCTACAGGGCTAAGACAATTCCCACAATGGGTCAGCTTCCTAAAAGCAGTGATAATGAACAGATGATGTTCTGAAACCATTCTGAATATTTCAGAGGCATTTTGAAAAAGAAATTGACATAAACCGAAAAAGTTTTCGGAAATATCTTGATTTTAATGATTGGATATGGTAATATATATAGGTATGTTAAGTAATTTCGATTGGAGGATTTTACATAATGGGAGTTTGGGAAATAGTAGTAGGAGCGGTTGTTCTTGTGTTGTCGGTAATTATGATTATACTGATAATTCTTCAGGAAGGTCATCAGGCAGGACTTGGTACCGTGACGGGCGGAGCTGATTCTTTCCTTTCCAGAGGTAAAGCACGTACGGCTGACGCCATTTTTGCCAGAGTGACTAAATATTGTGCGATTCTTTTCTTTGTACTGGTTATTGTACTGAACGCAATCGCTTTTTTCGGTGAGAATAAAAGTGCTTCTTCTGATGCTGCAAGCCAGATCAGCAGTCAGTCAAATGCATCACAGGAAGTGTCTGTTGAGGAAGGTACTGAAACTTCACAGCAGTCTGCTGCAGCAGGAACAGAGGAAACTTCTTCTGCTGCCACAAGTACTGCAGAAACATCTGCCGCAAGTAAAGCGGAAGCATCTGCAGCAGTGAGCGCAGCTGAGCAGAGTGCCGAAGGTGCGGAATCTTCGGCAGCTGAGGAAAGCACAGAGGGTGCAGAGTCTGCTGCAGCTGAGGAAAATACAGAAAGTACAGAAGAAAGCGTTGAGGAACAATCTTCTGAAACAGTTACAGAGTAAATATCAAGGAAATATGATTATCAGGCGTCTTCAATGAAGCAATTGGAGATGCCTGTTTTTTTAACAGGAAACAGAGGTAAATGGAGGTGCCATCATGAAGATCAGAATGCCTGAAAATGTCGGATCAATTATCGGGATGCTTGAAAAAAACGGGTATACCGCTTATGCGGTGGGGGGCTGTATTCGTGACAGTGTAATGGGAAAAACACCGCATGACTGGGATATCTGTACGTCTGCCCGACCGGAAGAAATCTTGTCTGCTCTCGGAAAACATAATGTAATTGAAAGTGGATTGAAACATGGAACAGTTACGGTAAATTACGGAAAGGAACTGTACGAAATCACAACTTACCGGACTGATGGAAAATATCTGGATAACCGCCGTCCGGAAAGCGTACGGTTTATTACTTCTTTGAAAGACGATCTTGCCAGACGGGATTTTACTGTAAATGCCATGGCGTATAATTGTCAGGACGGACTTTGTGATTTTTTCGGCGGAACCAATGATATTGAAAACAAAATAATACGGTGCGTCGGAGATCCTGACCAACGTTTCAATGAGGATGCATTAAGAATTTTACGTGCTCTGCGCTTTGCATCAAAGCTTGGGTTTGCGATTGAGGAAAAAACCAAAGCAGCGCTGAAAAGAAATGCAAAACTTTTGAACAATAT
>CACZPV010000265.1 GCA_902783065.1 uncultured Ruminococcus sp. | reverse complement strand
TTGAAAATTTACAATCGGCTATGGTTATTATATTATCATCTTAAAAAGGAATGAATCAATTGAAATTACACAAAAGAATCACTGCGGCATTTCTTGCTGCTGTATTTTGTATCTGCCTTTGCTCCTGTAACAAAAAGGACAAAAGCCCTGAAAACAGTATTATCTACTACAATATTGCCTATGATCCCGATACACTTGATCCGCAGATTGCAAATGACAGTGTATCTGAGCTTCTGATTATGAATCTGTACGAGGGACTTGTCCGACTGGACGCTGAGGATAATATCACACAGGGCGCCGCCGAAAAATGGGACATTAGCAGCGACAGGAAAGTTTATACATTCCATCTGCGTAAAAATCTGAAATGGAGCGACGGGACAAAACTGACAGCAAAGGATTTTGTCTACGGAATACAGCGGTCTGTTTCAGGAAAAACCAATTCTCCTACGGCAAAGACACTGTTCTGTATAAAAAATGCACAGCGGATCAACAAAAATGAAGCAGACCTCAATACACTTGGTGTTACTGCCGATGATGATACAACGGTCACGATTGAACTGGAATATCCTGATTCGGAAATTCTGTATCTTCTGACAACTCCGCCTGCCATGCCATGCAATAAAGCTTTTTTTGACCGTTCAGCCGGACAATACGGCCGTGAGGACGATAAGGTCCTCGGAAACGGCGCATTTATGATGGAAAAAGGTGACTGGGAACAAAACCATTCCGTTTTTCTCAGAAAAAACAAAAATTATACAGGTAAAGACGAACCTGTTCCTGCCGGAATCGATTTTTCAATTGGTAAGGAAATGCCTGATGTATACAACTCGATCATAAGCGGTGATATTGATTGCGGCGCTATAAGCAATGACGACCTTGATAAAGCAAAAAAACAGGATCTCCATCTGAAAGGGTTTGGCGACACCATATGGGGCATTTCTTTTAATACACAGGACAACCTGCTGAAAAGCGAATCTATTCGTCATAGTCTGCTTTCTTCCGTTAAAAGCGGACTTATGCCGGAGAAAATGCCCGAAAGCTGTGCTAAGGTATCAGCGTTGATTCCTGACACAGCAGAACTTAACGACCAGTCTTACAGAAAGCTGGCAGGTGAAGCCGCATATCATCCTAAAAACAATCCGGAACAACTGCTGGCTGCCGGTCTGGAAGAATTGGAACTTGATGCAATTCCTAATATTACCATTTTATGTACAGATGATAAGAATACGCAAACTTATGTCAACAACCTGATTGAAACATGGAACGGATTTACAGGAGCTTATTTTAATAAAAAACCGGTATCTGATTCCGAACTAAATGAAAAAATCAAAAGCGGCAATTTTCAGATTGCTATTGCCTCTCTTAAAAGCAGCGGGACAACTCCGCTGAGTACATTGGAACTTTTTGAATCTTCCTCCGTATACAATGCTGCCTGCCTTAAGTCAGCAGAATATGACAGCATGATTGATGATATAAGAAAAAATCTGACTGCCGCTTCTGTACCGAAGATAAAACAAGCTGAAGAATATATCCTCGATCATGCATTATTCTATCCGTTGTATACACAATATCGTTACTATGCCGGGGCAAAAAATGTCGATGATATTATTTTCCATCCCTACGGAGGTGAAATTGATTTCTTTTACGCTTCAAAAACAGAAGAATAAACGCAATAACAAAGTCGCTCACAAAAAAACGTTTCTCAGAAAGGATGATTTTTATGGGATTTTTTGACAAAAAACAAAACAATAATGGTTATACCGACCTGAGCGGTATGAACATCAATCAACAAAGCTATCAGACCAATCAGTATTATGATGGTTCATATGAACATAATTCACACCCGAATAACTTCGCAGATCAAAGGTATTCATATCAGCAGCCAATGCAGAATTATAACACAGAAGGCTCCCTTTCTCTTTCCGATTTTACACGCAAGGTTTATACTAAAATGTTTATCGGTCTGGCAATTACCTTTGGCATAGGATTGTTTTCCGTAATTAATCCTGAAACAACTCTTTCTCTCATCGGCAATCACATCGAATTGTTTTTGATTCTGTGCGGCATAGAAGTTTTATTGGTATTTGTCCTCGGATTTTTTATGGAAAAAATGACTTCTACCGCTGCTTATGTGATTTTTTATGCTTACTCAATCATTAATGGATTAACGATTGCCCCCACTCTGGTTATTTTTGAAATGAGCACTGTTTTCTGGGCAATAGCCGTCACAGCCTGTATCTTTGGTGCTATGTCATTTATCGGTACCGTTACCAAGACGGATCTGTCCAAATTGGGACCAATCCTTATGTTCGGACTTATCGGTTTAATTATTTATTCGGTTATTGCACTGATTTTCCGCATACCAATGAGCGACCTGATTATTTCGGTAATCGGCATTGCTCTGTTTATGGGATTTACAATATATGATACAAAAAAAATCAGAGCTTTTTATACTTCTTCTTTCATGGATCCCGAAAGACAGAAAAAAACAGTCATAATTGCAGCACTTCAGCTTTATCTTGATTTTATCAATTTGTTCCTCTATATTTTAAGACTTTTCGCAAGAAACAGAGATTAACACTATTTATGGAACAGCTGCGGGGGTGCAGCCCACGCAGGAAACCCGGATAAGATGAAACCCGGCAGTTCACTTAGCCGGGTTTCTAATAATTACAATTGAAACTTTTCATATAGTGACAGGAGTAATACAATGAAATTTTCCGAAATGAAATATGAAAGACCGGATATCGGACAGGCAAAAGTGAATGCACAAGAAATCAAAGATGCATTTTTATCTGCCGAAACTTTTGAAGAAGCAGAAAAAGCCTTTCTTGACTGGGATCGAGTGGTATCACATATTGATACCATGATGAGCCTTGCCTACACGAGAAACAGTATAGATACCACAGATCAATTTTACGAAAATGAAGTTAATTATATTGACGAGCAGTCACCTGTTTTTGCGGAATTGGAACAGAGCTTTATAAAATTGCTCGTTGACAGCAGATTTCGTACTCAATTTAAAGAAAAATACGGAAAACTGATGTTCATTAACGGTGAAATTTTCCTGAAATCTTTCTCCCCGGAAATAATCCCCGAAACTCAGGAAACCAATAAGCTTGAAACCGCCTATCAAAAACTGCTGGCATCGGCGCAAATCGAATTTGAAGGCGAAAAACGGACAATCTCACAGATGAATCCGTTCAAAGAGTCAGCAAATGATGATATTCGCCGTCGTGCATGGCTTGCCGAAGGACTCTTTTACAGTGAACACGGCGCAGAGCTGGATAATATTTATGATAAAATGGTGCATCTGAGGGATAAAATGTCCAAAAAGCTTGGATATGATAACTTTGTAAAACTCGGATATCTGCAAATGACAAGAAACTGCTATACCCCTGAGGATATCGCGCAGTTCCGAAAGGCTGTTGTCAGATATATTGTTCCGATTGCAGACAAACTTTACAAAGAACAAACCGAACGTACCGGTATGAGTTATCCTCTCAGCTTCGCTGATGCCGCATTAAAATTTCGTGACGGCAATCCGGTTCCTCAGGGAAATGCTTCGGATATTCTTCAGACCGGAAAAGAATTGTATCATGAATTATCTCCTGAAACTGCTGAATTTATCGACGTTATGTTTGAAAATGAATTAATGGACGTACTCAGCAAAAAAGGTAAGGCTGGCGGCGGCTACTGCACACAGTTTGCTGATTATAAAGTTCCTTTTATTTTCTCTAATTTCAACGGCACAGCCGATGATGTTGAAGTGATTACTCATGAAGCAGGTCATGCATTTGCATTCTATTCAGCAAGAAATATTGTTCCCTCAGCAAATCAGAGCCCGACCCTCGAATCATGCGAAATCCACTCAATGACAATGGAGTTTTTCGGCTGGAAAAAAAGCGATCAGTTTTTTGGAAAAGACAGCAAAAAGTTCCGCTACAGTCATCTTTTCAGTGCTATTACCTTTATTCCCTACGGCACTATGGTGGATCATTTTCAGCATCTTGTTTATGAAAATCCCGATATCACACCCGAACAAAGACATGATATCTGGAGAAAACTTCTAAGTGTATATATGCCATGGCTGAAACTTGACGGCTCGCCCTTCTACGGCGAGGGAAAAGGCTGGCAGCGGCAAATTCATATTTACGAAAATCCATTCTATTATATAGACTATTGTCTTGCACAGACTGCTGCACTGGAATTCTGGGTTATAATGCAAAGCAGTTACGATGAAGCATGGAAGCGTTATATGAACCTTGTTCAAAAAGCAGGCACACAAACCTTTACGGAACTTATAGAAACAGCAGGTCTTAAATCTCCATTTGATGAAAACGCATTAAAAGAAGTTGCACAAGCAGCCGAAAACTGGCTTAAAAATAATAAGCTCTGATTTATCATGATAATGAAAACGGACGGGAGAACACATCTCCCGTCCGTTTTAGCATTAATGACGCAGGCAAGTTTTTAATTTAATCCAGATTTTAACCTAAATCAGATAAACGAATCTACCGGTCCCTGATATTCTGACTGTCCGAATGCAAGCATCGGTAAACATACATACGGGAATAACAGCATTGCAATACCAAAACCTGCACCCTTACCATAAACCTGAGCAAGTCTGATATACAAAGCAATTGATACAATTGCATTAAGAATCGGAACACAGCAAAGAAGGAACTTGATACCGTTGCCGTAAACAATATCGAAAAGAACATACGCATTATAAATCGGAACTATAGCAGCCCAACCCGGTCTGCCAGCCTTGGCAAAGAGCTTCCACATAGCAACAAGTACAATAACTGCAAAAACTATAGCTATGATGGAGTAAACCACCATCATACCGCCAGCAGCAGCCATAGCAGCGGAATCCACATCACTTGAATACGAATAACCCATATTTTTCTCCTTTCGCCTGTATAAACAACCAGGCTTTCAAAATTTTACATTCCTCTGACTTGCCGTCGTCAATCAATAACCGGTTATGCCGAAAGAACACACTTATCGACACCCTTATTATAAATCATTCTGCTGCGCATGTCAATCAAAAATCATCCGAGTGCCAAACAATTATACAAAACCAACTTCAATCACCTAATAACAGAAAACAGTTTTGTATATTTTTACACCAAAAATGGAAAAAATTTTATAAATGTATTATTTTTAACCTGAATCCGTGAAGTTGATAGTCTGTTCAGGCAGCATGCATGCTGCCGTTCCTTAATTTCTCCCTCTTCCCAGAGGGAAGGTGGACAGGAGATGGGCAGAAAAACTGCACCTTTTTGGTGCAATCGGACACACCATACTTCAAACGCCGATTAATGAATCAATCAGGGTTTCCTTAATTATTTTTCACTGCAAAACTCAACAGTTTTGCCTTCAAGAATCATATTTGTTGTTCTTACAGCACACATCTTTCCGCACATAGAACAGGTGTGTCTGTCCGCCGGAGGAGTACTTTCAAAATATTCTCTTGCTTTTTCAGGATCGACAGCTACCTTGAACATTTCATCCCAATCAACCTTATGACGTGCTTCTGCCATTTCATTATCCTTATCTCTTGCATGTGGAACACCCTTTGCAATATCAGCTGCATGAGCGGCTATTCTGCTTGCAATAATGCCTTCTTTTACATCATTCAGATCAGGCAGTCTGAGGTGTTCCGCCGGAGTTACATAACACAGAAAATCTGCTCCGCTCGCTGCTGCAATAGCCCCGCCGATTGCCGAAGTAATATGATCGTAGCCGGGGAAAATATCCGTTACAAGTGGACCAAGCACATAAAATGGCGCATTATGGCAAATTCGTTTCTGAAGCTTCATATTGGCTTCTATTTCGTTCATTGCCATATGTCCGGGACCTTCAACCATAACCTGTACATTTCTCTCCCATGCTCTTTCTGTAAGCGCCCCCAGTTCAATCAGTTCCGAAATCTGACCTGCATCGGTGGCATCATCAATGCAGCCGGGACGGAGTGCATCCCCAAGACTGATCGTGACATCATATTCTTCCAGAATATCAAGAACCTTATCATAATATTCGTAAAACGGATTTTCGTTTCCGGTCATCATCATCCATGCAAAAAGCAGAGATCCGCCTCTGGATACTATATTCATCTTTCTTTTGTCACGCATAAAAGCTTCTACAGCACGGCGGTTAATACCTGCATGAATTGTCATAAAATCCACGCCTTCTTCTGCATGGGCACGAACTACTTTAAGAAAATCTTCTGCACTGATTTCGAGAAGATCTTTTTCAAGATATCCGATCGCATCATACATTGGTACAGTTCCTATCATAGCGGGAGATTTTTCTATCAGCTCTCTGCGAAAAGTATTTGTCTTACCGTAATTACTAAGATCCATAATAGCTTCTGCACCAAATTTAAGTGCCATATCTACCTTCTGCATTTCCACATCATAGTTCTTGCAGTCGCCGGAAATCCCTAAATTCACATTAATCTTTGTCCTCATTCCGGCACCGATTCCTTCGGGGGAAATAGATTTGTGGTTAATATTGCAGGGAATAGCAACTTCTCCCTTTGCTACCGATTCCATAACCTTTTCCGGAGTAGTATATTCCTTTTCAGCAACAATTCTCATTTCGGGTGTGATAATACCCTTTTTAGCGGCTTCCATCTGTGTTTTGTACGTTCTCATAATTATTTTTCCTTTCAAGCATTTATTTAAGGGGACTACTGAATTTAATCAGTGTTTCCTCAGTTTTTGAACTGACCGTTATAATCGAATCCGTGATCCATTGGACCCGAGCCTTTTCCAAGATCAAGCATTGCATCAAGTGCGCCTGATATGTAAGCTTTTACCTTTTCGACTGCCTGTTCCACATTATAACCTTTTGCAAGGTTTGCGGCAATTGCCGATGAAAGAGTACAGCCTGTTCCGTGTGTATTGGGATTATCAATACGCTTGCCCTCAAATGTTGTAAACACACCTTCACGGCAAAGAACATCCGTTGCATCACTGATACTATGCCCTCCCTTTACCAGTACGGCGGCATTATAGCGTCCATCGATAATTTCGGCTGCATAAGCCATACTGTCACGGTCACTAATTCTCATATCTGCAAGGACTTCTGCTTCGGGTATATTGGGTGTTATCACCTTAGCAATGGGCAGAAGCATTTCTTTTAGTGCCTGCACAGCATCCTCCGCAATAAGCCTCGCTCCGCTGGTCGCAACCATAACGGGATCTACGACGATATTCTCCGCTTTGTAGTAATTCAGTCTTTCGGCAATTGTTCCTATAAGCGCCATAGATGATACCATTCCGATTTTTACTGCATCCGGTCTGATATCCTCAAAAACTGCATCGATCTGGTGCCTGAGAAATTCCGGTGAAACCTCGTACACGGCACGTACCCCGGTGGTATTCTGTGCTGTAAGTGCAGTAACCGCACTCATAGCATATACTCCGTTAATTGTGATCGTTTTTATATCTGCTTGAATACCGGCGCCT